>NZ_JBFRER010000003.1:0-170271 GCF_052114405.1 Streptomyces sp. M-16
CCCTGCCGGCCTCGAAGATGGCCTCGGCGGGCTCGGACTGGAAGTCCAACCCGGCCACCCAGATCAAGTGGGGCCTGGACTACATGAACTCCCGCTACGGCAGCCCCGTCGGCGCCTGGAACTTCTGGCAGAACAACCACTGGTACTAAGCCACCGGTGGACGGCGCACACACGAAGGCCCCGGTGGCCGGCCTCCCCAGGTCCGGCCACCGGGGCCTTGCGCGTCCCATCCCAAGGGGTCAGTGGGCGCCTGCGGGACTCACAGGCGCTGGATGATCGTCCCGGTCGCCAGCGCGCCTCCCGCGCACATGGTGATCAGGGCGAACTCCTTGTCGCGCCGCTCCAGCTCGTGCAGCGCGGTGGTGATCAGCCGGGCGCCGGTGGCGCCGACGGGGTGGCCCAGCGCGATGCCGCCGCCGTTGACGTTGACCTTCTCCAGGTCCTGGTCGAAGACCTGGGCCCAGCTGAGGACGACGGAGGCGAAGGCCTCGTTGATCTCGACGAGGTCGATGTCGCGCAGGGACATCCCGGCCTTGCCCAGCACGGCCCGCGTCGCGTCGATCGGCCCGTCCAGGTGGTAGTGCGGATCGGCGCCGACCAGGGTCTGGGCGACGATCCGGGCGCGCGGCTTGAGCTTGAGGGCGCGGGCCATCTTGCGCGAGGCCCACATCACGGCGGCGGCGCCGTCGGAGATCTGCGAGGAGTTCCCGGCCGTGTGCACGGCGGTCGGCATGACCGGCTTGAGCCGGGCCAGGCCCTCCATGCTGGTGTCGCGCAGCCCCTCGTCCCGGTCGACCAGCCGCCACATGCCCTGCCCGGCCGCCTGCTCGGCCTCGGTGGTCGGCACCTGGACGGCGAAGGTCTCGCGCTTGAAGCGCTCCTCGGCCCAGGCGGCCGCGGCCCGCTCCTGGGAGAGGACGCCGAGGCGGTCGACGTCCTCGCGGGTCAGCCCGCGGCGACGGGCGATCCGCTCGGCGGCCTCGAACTGGTTCGGGAGGTCGACGTTCCACTCGTCGGGGAAGGGCTTGCCCGGACCGTGCTTGGATCCGGAGCCCAGCGGGACCCGGCTCATGGCCTCGACCCCGCAGGCTATGCCGATGTCCATGACCCCGCCGGAGATCATGTTGGCGACCATGTGATTGGCCTGCTGGGAGCTGCCGCACTGGCAGTCCACCGTCGTCGCGGCGGTCTCGTAGGGCAGCCCCATGGCGAGCCAGGCGTTGCGGGCCGGGTTCATCGACTGCTCGCCCGCGTGGGTGACGGTGCCGCCGACGATCTGCTCGACGCAGTCGGGCTGGATCGCGGTACGGGCGAGGAGCTCGCGGTAGGTCTCGCCGAGGAGGTAGGCGGGATGGAGGTTGGCCAGGGCTCCCCCGCGTTTCCCGATGGGGGTGCGTACGGCTTCGACGATGACGGGTTCCGCGGCCATGAGCTCGTCCTCTCCTGCACATCCTGCACAGCGCCGGCGCGGCGGGCCGTCCCGGCGCCCCGCCTGAACTAGTACGCGTTCTAGTTCTCCCCCGCAGTCTTATGACCCGAACCCCCGGCACGCAAGGGTCGTGCACGCGCCTTACACGGATTCCACACGCAACAGGTGGCGCGAGAGGCCTTGTGACTTCTAGAACTCGTTACTACCTTCGAGCCAACTTCTGATGGGCCGTCAGACCCTCGTCAGACCTTGGAGTCGCCCGATGCCCTGCCCCGCGCTGCCCGACGGCTTCGACGCCACCGACCCCGACCTCCTCCACGACCGCGTTCCCTTGCCGGAGTTCGCCCGGCTGCGGCAGACCGCGCCGGTGTGGTGGTGCCCGCAACGGCGGGGCGTCACCGGCTTCGACGACGAGGGCTACTGGGCCGTCACCCGGCACGCGGACGTCAAGTACGTCTCCACGCACCCGGAGCTGTTCTCCTCCACCACCAATACGGCGATCATCCGCTTCAACGAGCACATCCAGCGCGAGCAGATAGATGCCCAGCGCCTGATCATGCTGAACATGGACCCGCCGGAACACACCCGCGTACGCCAGATCGTGCAGCGGGGCTTCACCCCCCGGGCCATCCGCGGCCTGGAAGCGGCCCTCCGCGACCGGGCCCGGAAGATCGCCGAGGAGGCGGTGGCCGCCTCCGCCGACGGCAGCTTCGACTTCGTCACCCAAGTGGCCTGCGAACTCCCGCTGCAGGCGATCGCCGAGCTGATCGGCGTCCCGCAGGAGGACCGGGCCAGGATCTTCGACTGGTCGAACAAGATGGTCGCCTACGACGACCCCGAGTACGCGATCACCGAGGAGGTCGGCGCCAACGCGGCCGTGGAACTCATCGGCTACGCGATGAACCTGGCCGCCGCGCGCAAGGAGTGCCCGGCCAAGGACATCGTCACCCAGCTCGTGGCGGCCGAGGGCGAGGGCAACCTCCGCTCCGACGAGTTCGGCTTCTTCGTGCTGCTGCTGGCGGTCGCCGGCAACGAGACCACCCGCAACGCCATCAGCCACGGCATGCACGCCTTCCTCACCCACCCCGAACAGTGGGAGCTGTACAAGGCCACCCGGCCGGCGACGGCCGCGGAGGAGATCGTGCGCTGGGCCACCCCCGTGGTCTCCTTCCAGCGCACCGCCACCCAGGACACCGAGCTGGGCGGCCAGAAGATCAAGGCGGGCGACCGGGTGGGGATGTTCTACTCCTCCGCCAACCACGACCCCGAGGTGTTCGAGAACCCCGAGGTCTTCGACATCACCCGCGACCCGAACCCCCACCTCGGCTTCGGCGGCGGCGGCCCGCACTTCTGCCTCGGCAAGTCCCTGGCCGTCATGGAGATCGACCTGATCTTCAACGCCCTGGCCGACGCCCTCCCCGACCTGCGGCTGGCCGCCGACGGCCCGCGCCGGCTGCGAGCGGCCTGGCTCAACGGCATCAAGGAGCTCCGGGTCAGCTCCCGTTGACCCGTGGTCCGGGGGGGCAGGGGCCGTCCACCTTCCACGCCCCGGCCCCTGCCGCCCGCCGGACACTGCGCGGGACGCCGCTCGGGACACCGCGCGGTGCACCGCGCCGGACACCGCGCCCGAGTGGCGGGATCCCCGCGGCTGCCCGATCCTGACAGGACGCGGCGATCCACAGAAGGGGCGCCGGGGCACCGCTGCCCCGGCGCCCCTTCGGCCCGTTGCGGGCGCCGCTCGCCGGCAGGGCCGCGGCGGGGGACCGGGTCGGGGCCCGGCCTCAGGCGCGCCCCGACCGGGCGGGGGCCCGTAGGTTCCGGCCGGCTTCCGCCTCCGTGCCGCTCTCCCCGGCCGCTGCCGCCGCCGCGCGCGGTCCCGGCAGGCTGACCTGGAGGCCGCGCGGCCCGGACAGTACGTGGACCAGCCCGAACCCGGCACCGACGACCAGCGCGCCGCCGACCGCGTCCAGGACCCAGTGGTTCGCGGTGGCCACGATCGCGCAGACCGTGATCAGCGGATGCAGCGCGCCCAGCAGCTTCTGCCAGCCCTTGGGCGCGAGCACCACGATCACCGTCCCGCACCACAGCGACCACCCGAAGTGCAGCGACGGCATCGCCGCGTACTGGTTGGAGATCGCGGTCATCGCCCCGTACGAGGGGTTCGCCAGGTCCTGCACGCCGTGCACGGTGTCGACGAAACCGAGGTCCGGCATCAGCCGCGGCGGGGCGAGCGGGTACAGCCAGAAGCCGGCCAGGGCGATCACCGTGGCGAGGCCCAGCGAGGCGCGCGCCCAGCGGTAGTCCCCCGGGCTGCGCCGGTACAGCACGGCGAGGACGGCCAGCGGCACCACGAAGTGGAAGGAGGTGTAGTAGAAGTTGAAGAACGCCTCCAGCCAGGGCGTGTCCACCACGGCACGGTTGACGGCGCGTTCGATGTCGATGCCGAGCGCCTGCTCGATCGCGTGGATCCGGCTGCCGTTGGACTCGGCGACGGACCGGCTCGCGGGGGCGGCGGCCCGGATGTGCGAGTAGAGCGAGTAGCCGACCCGTATCAGCAGCAACTCCAGCAGCAGGTTGGGGCGGGAGAGCGCCTTGCGCCAGAACGGCAGCAGCGGGACGCGCGGGAAACGCGTGGCGGCGGGCCGCCCGTAGAGCGTGGGCACCGGCTCGCGCCAGTACGGGGACGAACGCGGCAGGAACGGCACGGCGCAGGCCGCCGCCAGGGCCGCGAGGAGCGGCACGTTGTCCCGTACGGGGGCCAGCGCGGCCATGTTGGGCAGCAGCACGGCGCTCGGCAGGGTCATCGCGAGCACCACGGCCACCGGCCACACACGCCGGTCGGCGGCCCGCTCGCCCACCGTGCCGGCCACCGCGAGCAGCACCCACAGCATCTGGTGGCGCCACCCGTCCGGGGACACGGCGACGGCGACGCAGCCGGTGACGGCGACGGCGAGCAGCAGCTGGCCGTCGCGGGCGTAGCGGGCCGCGCGGCGCAGGCCGACGCAGACGATCGCGGTGGCGAGGGCGGCGTAGAGGAGGATCTCGGCGGGGCCGCCGAGGCCCAGGCGCAACAGGGCGCCGTGGACGGACTGGTTGGCGGGGCCGTCGGGGGCGCCGCCGAGGCCGGCGCCGGCGAGGTGCTCGACCCAGTACGTCCACGAGTCGCGCGGCAGTGACGCCCAGGACAGCGCGGTGGCGCCGGCGAAGGTCAGCGCGGCGGCCTTGGCGGTGGGGCGGCGTCCGGTCAGCCACAGCAGCGGGACGAACAGCAGCAGGGCCGGCTGGAGGGCCGCGGCGAGTCCGACGAGGAACCCGGCGGGGCGCTCCCCGGGCACCCGGAAGAACGCGAGCAGCACCAGCAGCACGGGCAGCACGGCGGCCTGACCGGGCGAGGCGGCCTCGCGGACGGGCAGCGAGACCATCATCAGCGCGACCAGCACGGGCGCGGCCAACAGGGCGGTGCGCCGGGGTACGGGGTCGGGCAGGCCGCGTGCGGCGACCAGTCCGATCGCGGCGACGGACAGCAGGGTGACGCAGGTCCAGGCCACTTCCAGGGAGGGCGTGGCCAGGCCGACCAGCGGTTTGAGGACGAGTCCGGCGAAGGGGGTGCCGGTGAACCGGCCGGCGCCGTAGAGCGAGCCGGGCAGGCCGCCGGGGGCGCCGGGAAGGTGCAGGCCGCTGAGCCACTCGCCGGGCGGCACGCTCAGTACGGCGGCGGCCTGCCTGACGCCGAGCACGGCCGCCAGCGCCCACAGCAGGAGGCGCGCGGCCCCGAGTCCGCCATCACCGTCTATGACCCCGGCATGTCCATCGGCCCCGCCGTGCTCCGCCGCGTCAGCCACGCCTCGCCGTCCTCCCGCCTCTGTCGACCGCAACCTCGACTTCGACCGACTGCCGCGCCCGATGCACCGGATCCCTGCCGGGCACGACGATATCCCCCACGGGATCCCTAGGATGGCGTGCATGAGCATCGTGAAGATCAACGCACTGACCGTCCCCGCCGAGCAGCGGGAAGTCCTGGAGCAGCGCTTCGCCTCGCGGGCGGGGGCCGTGGAGGGTTCGGACGGTTTCGAGTGGTTCGAGCTGCTCCGGCCGATCGAGGGCACCGACCAGTACCTCGTGTACACGCGGTGGCGTTCGGAGGAGGACTTCCAGGCGTGGATGGAGGGGCCGATGAAGGCCGCGCACCAGGGCGGCGCGGGTGCCGGCGCCGGCGGTGGCGGTGGCGAGCGGCCGAAGCCCGCGGCTTCCGGGTCCCAGGTGTGGTCGTTCGAGGTCGTGCAGCAGGCGGCTCCGAAGCAGGCGTGAGCCGCCGCTGACCTGCGCGGGGCCCGGGGCGGCGTGCCGCCCCGGGCCCTTCGCGTTCCCACCGGGGTGTGCCCGTCCGGGTCCCGCGCGTCCCTGCCGGGTTCTGCCCGTCCGGGTCCCGGCTCCCGAAGGCCTCCCGGGGCTCAGCTCCAGAAGGCGTCGCTCTCGTCGATGTCCTGGGTGCACTGGTCGATGTCGGTGATCTTGCCGCCGACGATGGTGAAGAAGAGGCCCTCGTGGATCTCGATGCCCCGGTCGCCGCGGTCGCCCTGGGCGGTGTGGAAGGCCATCGCGTGACCCCGGCCGTCCACCAGGACCCGTTCCAGGCGGACCCGGAAGGTGCCGTTGGTCTCCTCGCCGAGCCGCCGGTAGAGGTCGAGGACGGCTTCGCGGCCCTTGTGGTGCCCGGCCAGTGGGCTGCTGCCGGGCATGTGGTGGATGACGTCGGCCGTCATCAGTGTGCCCAGGGTGTCCATGTCGCCCTTGCCGAAGGCCTCGTAGCCGCGGCGGATCAGGGCACAGTCCGGGTGCTCCGACATACCGTTCACATCCTCCGTTGACTCGTTGACGCGATCCCCCACCGGTCCTATTTACACCTTTCCTCATCATCGGCCCGTGGCTGTGGATATTCCACGCGGGGAGGGCGGGATACGCTCCACACTGACGCCATGGACAAGAACCTGATCACCGACGCGACGGCCCCCACCGGGTGGGAGGTCACCGCGGAGCCCTTCGGCACGCCGGACGCCACCGCCCTGCGCCGCGCCTACTACGCGGAGGTCGCCGGACGGTACTGGGGTCGGCCCGCCACCGAGGCCGAGGTCGACGAGGGGCTGGCGGACGATCCGGCCGACGCCCTCGTCCCGCCCACGGGGCAGTTCGTGGTCGGCCGGCTCGACGGGCGGCCCCTGGCCTGTGGCGGCATACTCCTCCTCGACCCGGTCACCGCCGAGCTCACCCGGATCTACGTCGACCCGCGCGCCCGCGGCACCGGCGGCGGGGCGGCCCTGCTCACCGCGCTGGAGGGGGCCGCCCGTGCGCTGGGCGCGGGGCGGATGCGCCTGGACACCCGCGGCGACCTGGTGGAGGCCCGCGCCCTGTACGCGCGGCACGGGTACCGCGAGATACCGGCCTACAAGTCCGGGCCGTACGCCGAGCACTGGTTCGAGAAGTCCCTGGGGTGAGCCGCCGCCGGCGCGGGCTCGGGGACGGACCGGTCAGGGGGCGGCGTGGTCCCGGCGCGGGAGGGTGTCGTAGGGCTCCTCGGCGTCGGAACCGCACAGCTCCCGGTTGATCTCCGCGACGAGTTCGGTCAGGTCGGTCGGGCGCTCGGGACCCCACCAGTCGCCCAGCAGCTCGGCGAGGGACTCCTGCCGGGCGGCCGCGAGCCGGGCGGCGGCCTCCCGTCCCCGGTCGGTCAGGACCAGCGAGAGGCCGTCGCGGACCGCGAGCCGGCGTTCCTCGATCTGGCGGCCGGCGTCGGTGATGGCCCTGAGGGGGATCCCGGTGCGTTCCGCGAGCTCGGCCGGGTCGGCGGAGCCGTACTTGTAGATCCGCAGCAGCAGCCAGCTGGCCGCGGGGAGCAGGTCGTAGCCCGCCTTGTCGGTGATCTTCTCGTAGACGTGGTGGCGGCCCTCACGGGTGCCGAGCACGCACAGCGCGCGGGCGACCTCGTCGCGCGAGGAGCGCTCGACGGGGTTGGAGGCGAGGGTCTCCGTCACGTCGGGCGCGGTGACGGAGCCGCGGAGCTTGTCCTCCTTCAGGAACCAGGAGATGACGAAGGCGACCAGCACCACGGGCACGGCGTAGAGGAAGACGTCGGTGATGGCGGTGGAGTAGGCGTCGAGCACGGTGGGCCGGAGGTTCGCCGGGAGCGTGCCGATGGCCCGCGGGTCCGCCTCCAGCTGCTGCTCGCTCAGGCCGGACGGCAGGGGGACGCCGGCGAGGGCGGCGGAGAGCTGGTCGCCGAGCCGGTTGGTGAAGATCGTGCCGAAGATGGCGACGCCGAAGGAGGCGCCGATGGAGCGGAAGAACGTGGCACCGGAGGTGGCGACGCCGAGGTCCGCGTAACCGACCGCGTTCTGCACCACGAGGACGAGGACCTGCATGACCAGACCCAGGCCCGCGCCGAAGACGAAGAAGGAGGCGCCCATCTGCCAGTCGGAGCTGGTGCGTTCCAGCTGGTGCAGGAGCAGCAGTCCGACAGCGGTGACGCCGGTGCCGGCGATCGGGAAGACCTTCCACCGCCCGGTGCGGCTGACGATCTGCCCGGAGACGGTGGAGGCGATCAGGAGGCCGAAGACCATCGGCAGCATGTGGACGCCCGACATGGTCGGCGAGACGCCCCGCACGATCTGGAGGAAGGTCGGCAGGTAGACCATCGCGCCGAACATCGCGAAACCCACGATGAAGCTGATCACCGAGCAGAGGGTGAAGGTCCGGATGCGGAACAGCTTCAGCGGCAGCACGGGTTCGGCGGCCCGTCGCTCGACGAGGACGAAGGCGACGAGGAGCACCGCGCCGAGGACGGCGAGTCCGATGATCTGGCTCGACGCCCAGGCCCAGGTGGTGCCGCCGAGGGAGGCGACCAGCACGAGGCAGGTCGCGACGGAGGCGATGAGCGCGGTGCCGAGGTAGTCGATCGTGTGCTTCGAGGAACGGGCCGGGATCCGCAGGACCGCGGCGATCACGACGAGGGCGACCAGCCCGATGGGGAGGTTGATGTAGAAGACCCACCGCCAGGTCAGATGGTCCACGAACAGGCCGCCCAGCAGCGGCCCGAGGACGCTGGTCGCACCGAAGACGGCGCCGAAGAGGCCCTGGTACTTGCCGCGTTCGCGCGGGGGGACGATGTCGCCGACGATCGCCATGGAGAGCACCATCAGCCCGCCGCCGCCGAGGCCCTGGAGGCCGCGGAATCCGATGAGCTGGGGCATGTTCTGGGCGAGGCCGCAGAGCGCGGAGCCGATCAGGAAGAGCACGATGGCGTACTGGAACAGCTTCTTGCGCCCGTACTGGTCACCGAGCTTGCCCCACAGCGGGGTGGCCGCGGTGGAGGCCAGCATGTAGGCGGTGACCACCCAGGACAGGTGCTCCATGCCGCCCAGTTCGCTGACGATGGTGGGCAGCGCGGTGGAGACGATGGTCTGGTCGAGGGCGGCGATCAGCAGGCCCAGCAGGAGGGCTCCGATCGAGACGAGCACCTCCCGGGAGGCGTGCTCGGCACCGGGACCGGGTTCCACGGTGGAAGCGGTGACATCCTGGGCCATCGGGTCCTCCTCAGGCAGGATCGGCACCATCCATCCTGAGCGGTGTGTCCGGTTATGGCCTGTCGGGCGGGTTGGGCCGGACCTGCGGGGTCTGCATAATCGCTGGCAGTGGCCACGGGAGGGGTAGCAGTGAGCGCTGAGCGCTGTCCGAATTGCGGCGCCGTACGCGCCGAATGCACATGCATGCCGAACGGATCCTTCGACCCGCTCCGCATCCGCCCCTACGCTCCCCGGCCGACCCCGGCCCCGGCGTCCCCGGAGCCGGACCTCGACCTCGGGCCCGGTCCCGGCCTTGGCCCCGGCGCTGGTCCCGGGCTTGGCCCCGGCGCTGGTCCCGGGCCTGGCCCCGGCGCTGGTCCCGGCGCTGGTCCCGGGCCTGGCCCCGGCGCGCCGTACGCGCACGTCCCGCCCGGGGCCGAGGGCCCGTACCCGCAGGTCCCGGCTCCCCCGGCGCCCGGGCACGGGGCCCCGCACGGGCTCGGAGGCCCGTACGTGCCCGGCCCCCGGGACGGGCACGCCGTGTGGCCGCAGCCCCCGGCCGGAGCCGGCGCAACCGGCGCGGGCGCCGCGGCGTACGGGGCCGGGCACGCGGATCCCGGCGGACCGGGCGCGGCGGGCCCGGACCCCTCCGCGGCGGACGGTGCCGGTTTCGGGGGCGACGGTGCCGGTCTCGGGAGCGGGCCGCCGCAGGCGGACGCGGCGACCGAGCTCTTGGCGGCGGTGCCGGCGGGGCCCCCTGGGGCTCCGGAGCCCCATACGCCCGCCTACGGCATACCCGTACCGGCGCCGGCCGAGCAGACGGTTCAGCTGAGCCCCGTCGCCCCGCACCCGCGCCGCGCGGGCTCCGCGCGGCGGAACCGGCTGCTGGTGCCGCTGATCGCCGGTGGTGGCGTCCTGGCCGCCGGAGCGGTGGCACTGTCGCTCGGGGTCTTCACGGGCTCCGGGAAGGGCGACGCCGTCCTGCTGGACCCCCGTCCGTCGGCGCCCGCCATCAGCGTCGCTCCGGTGGGCCCGTCGGACGGGCCCACGGGGGAGACCGCGTCCCCCTCCGCGTCGGCCTCGCACAGCGCGAGCGCCTCCGCGTCGCGCTCCGCGTCCCCGTCCGCCGCGAGCCCCACCGCGTCCCGCTCGTCCTCCCCGGCCCCGGCCCCGTCGGCGACCACCGGCCGCCCCGCCGGCCCCACCACTCCGCCGCCCGCGCCCAAGCCGGTGACCCTGCGTTCCGGGGACTCCGGCCCCGAGGTGGAGAAGCTCCAGCGGCTCCTGGCGGACCAGGGCCTGTACCGGGGCCGCTTCGACGGACGCTACGGGCATTCCGTCGAGCGGGCCGTGGACGACTTCCAGTTCTACAACGACGTCGAAGGCGACCCGCCGGGCGTCTACGGTCCGGCGACCCGCCGGGCCCTGGAGGGATAGGTCACTCCGCGGGCGGTGGCGCGCACCCTCCCGCGTTTTGTATCGTGTAGGAACAAAGTGGTTCCGTCCGCACTCCCTGACCGGTGGACGGAACCACTTGTTCTCTTTTCCCGCCCCGTCTGGAGCCCTCCGATGCCGGCCAGCACGACCACCACCCCCGTCGTCCTCACCACCCGGGCCCTGCTCCTGGACATGGACGGCACCATCGTCAACTCGGACGCGGTGGTCGAGCGCTGCTGGCGCGAGTGGGCGGTGTCCCACGGGCTGGACCCACAGGAGGCGCTCAAGGTGGTCCACGGCCGCCAGGGCTACGCCACGATGGCCGTCCTGCTGCCCGAGCGCCCGATGGAGCTCAATCACGCCGAGAACAAGGTGATGCTCGCCCGCGAGACGGCCGACACCGACGGCGTGGTCCCCGTCGGGGGTGCCGAGGAGTTCATGGCGTCGATCGCCGGGCTTCCGCACGCCCTCGTCACCTCGGCCGACGCCGCCCTGGCCGCGGCCCGGATGACGGCCGCCGCGCTGCCGATGCCGCGGGTCCGCGTCACGGCCGAATCCGTCGGGGCCAGCAAGCCCGACCCCGAGGGGTTCCTCAAGGGCGCGGCCGAGCTGGGCATGGCCCCGGCCGACTGCGTGGTCTTCGAGGACTCCGGCGCCGGCATCGCCGCGGGCCTGGCGGCCGGCATGTGCGTGATCGGCGTCGGCCCGCGCGCCGCGGCGTACGGGCCGACGGCCCACGTTCCCGACCTGACCTCGGTCCGCGTCGAGGCGGACGAGGACGGCACGATCCGCCTCACCCTCAACCCTGCCTCCTGACCCGGGGCGGGGGCACGTGCCCCCGTAGGGGCGCCGCCCCACGCGCCGGCGCCCCACGCACCGGCGCCCGCCACGACGGGGCGCGGCACGAGGGGGCGCGGCACGAGGGACCTGCGGCAAGAGGCTCGGCGCAATCGGCGCAACAGGCCAGAACCAGGGGTCCGGCGCAGGGAGCCCGGGCAGCGCAAGGGGCCCGGCGCAGGGGGTCCGGCGCACAGGCTCCGCTACTGGCCGACGCGCCCGTCGATCCGCTCGCGCAGCAGGTCCGCGTGGCCGTTGTGGCGGGCGTACTCCTCGATCATGTGCACCAGCACCTCGCGCAGTTCCCTCGGCTCGCCGCCGTTGTCGCCGGTGACCCCGAGATCGGGAGCCTCCTCGACGAGCCGCTCCGCGAAGGCGACCTCCGCCCGCCAGGTGGCCCAGGCCTCCGCCACCACCGCCGGGTCGGCCACGGCACCCGTGAACTCCCCGTCCGGCTCCCGCTCCGAGCGGTAGTGCGGGCGGATCTCCTCGCCCGCCATGACCCCCCTGAACCACTTCTGCTCCACGCCCGCGAGGTGGCGTACGAGGCCCGGCAGCGACAGGTCCGAGGGTTCCACCGCCCGGTGGGCCATCGCCCCGGCGTCGAGCCCGGAGCACTTCAGCTCCAGGGTGAGCCGCTGATCGCGCAGGTAGCCGGCCAGGAGGGTCCGCTCGCCCCGGAACCCGCCGTCGGACCGGGCGTCCTCGTCGGGACGCACGAACATGTTGGACCAGCCGAAACCCGGGCCGGACAAGGGCGCGGGCGTGGGCGTGGGCGTGGTGGAGGTCACGCCGCCCAGCGTGCCCGGCGGCCGGGGACCCCCACAAGGGGGTTTCCCGGCCGCCGCGGGACGCCCTCGCTCAGCCCGTGATCGCCTCGTACAGCGAGAACACCGCCAGCGCCGCCATGACGGCGGCCGCGATCTTGGTGATGAGCCGCAGCGGCACGTATTTCATGAGGGTGCGCCCGCCGAGGATGCCGATGCCCGCGACCGCCCACAGGGCCAGCACCGCGCCGAGACCGACGGAGACCGGGTTGTCGTACCGCGCGGCGAGGTTGGCGGTCATGATCTGGGTCAGGTCACCGAACTCGGCCACCAGGATCAGCATGAAGCCGGCTCCCGAGACCTTCCAGAAGGACTGGTCGGCGGGCGCCTTGACCTCCTCGTCCCCGTCGTCCTTCTTCAGGAGCAGCATGGCCGCGCCGGCGAGGAAGAGGACGCCCACGACGGCCTGGACCAGCCGGTGCGGGAGCAGCGTGAGCACGCTGCCCGCGGCGATGGCGAGTGCGACGTGCACGGCGAAGGCGGCGGCGACGCCCGCGAAGACGTAGGAGGCGCGGTAGCGGGTGCCGAGCATCAGGCCGGCGAGGGCCGTCTTGTCCGGAAGTTCGGCGAGGAAGACGACGCCGAAGGCGATCGCCATGACGGTGAAGCTGAACACGGGGTGGGACCTCGATCGGTCGGGCAGGACGCCATCGGGACCGAGAGACCTGGGGGTGTATCAGGGTTCGCTTCGGCTCGGCGGCGCCCTGGGGTGCGTAAACGCGGACAGGACACTGCGGCCGAAGGTCTCGCTGGCCGAGCGCTGACGCGTTCCGCCTCCGGGCGCCGGCTGGGGTGACCCAGCAGTATGTCGACGGTCCGGCGAAGAGCTACTCCCCTTCTGCTCCGTCAAGGGTACGCGCTGGCGGCCGCCGGACGCCCCGCCCGGAATGTGAGCTTGGACCCACTCCACCCCGTTCCACGTCACACACGTGGCCGGATTTCCAACTTCCCTGTGACCGGGGATCGTTGGTTGTCTTGATGTGACGTGCTCATGTCGGCAACCTGTCACCTGGCGCCCGTCCCCGCGACACCTGGCGCCGCCAGCATGGCCGCGCCCCACCGGGGCGGAACGGCCACCACCCCCCGCACCCAGGGAGCCCTCATGGCCCTCGCTTCTCTTCGCACGCCCTCTTTCTACGCGCGTCACATAGGCCGCGCGGGAATCCTCGCGTCCGCCGTCGCCCTCGCCTCGCTCACCTCGCTCGTGAACGCCCCGGCCGCCCTGGCCTCCCCGCCCACCCCGATCAGCGCGGCCGCCGCCCGGAGCTACCTGGCCACGGTGACGCCGGCGCCGGAAGGCTCCCTCAGCGGCTACAGCCGCGCCCAGTTCCCGCACTGGAGCACGGTCTCCGGGACCTGTAACACCCGCGAGACGGTCCTCAAGCGCGACGGCGTCAACGTCGTCACCGACTCCGCCTGCGCCGCCGTCAGCGGCAGCTGGTACTCGGAGTACGACGGCGCCACCTGGACCGCCGCGTCCGACGTGGACATCGACCACATGGTCCCGCTCGCCGAGGCCTGGCGCTCGGGAGCCAACACCTGGACCACCGACCGCCGTCAGCAGTTCGCCAACGACCTCACCCGCCCGCAGCTCATCGCCGTCACGGACAACGTCAACCAGGCCAAGGGCGACCTCGACCCCGGCAAGTGGCTGCCCCCGCGCACCGCGTACCGCTGCACGTACGCCCGGATGTGGGTGCAGGTGAAGCAGTACTGGGGTCTGAGCATGGACAGCGGGGAGAAGACGGCCCTGGTGAACCTCCTGAACGGCTGCTGACCCGGCGTTCACCCCCGCTCTCCCCCGCCAGGGGGAGGCCAGGCGTGCCCTCCGCCCCGTACCGTGATCGAAAGGGGTACGGAGGAGGGGGAGTTCCATGGCCGGACTGCGTCTGGGGCCACTGCTGCGCCACATCGACTGGGACACGGGCGGCGCCGCCACGATATGGGTCGAGGCGGACCGCCCGTGCACGGCCGTGGTGCGGTGTGCCGACGGGTCCGGTGGCAGAGCCCGCACCTTCCAGATCTGCGGCCACCACTACGCGCTGGTCCCGGTCACCGGCCTGACCCCGGGCACGACCACGGCCTACGAGGTGCTCCTCGACGGAGTCCTCGTCTGGCCGGCGTCCGGGAGCGGCTTCCCCGCGAGCACGATCGCCACCCCGGCGGTGGGAGGCCGCTCCGGACGGCCCGCGCCCGGGCTCCGGGTCACCTTCGGCTCCTGCCGGCAGGCCGCCCCGCCCGCCGGACGGCGCGGACCGCACGGCGCCGACGCCCTCGACACCCTCGCGGCACGACTCGCCGCCGACCCCGGAGCACCCAGACCCGATCTCCTCCTGCTGCTCGGCGACCAGGTCTACGCCGACCAGCTGTCGCGGGAGACCCGGCAGTGGCTCGCGGCCCGCCGGGACCTGCGCGAGCCCCCGGGCGCACAGGTCGCGGACTACGAGGAGTACACCCGGCTCTACTACGAGTCCTGGCTCGACCCCGAGATCCGCTGGCTGCTCTCGACGGTCCCCAGCCTGCACATGTTCGACGACCACGACGTCATAGACGACTGGAACACCAGCGAGTCCTGGCTCGCGGAGATGCGGGCGACCCCGTGGTGGCCGGAGCGGGTGCTCAGCGGGCTCATGTCGTACTGGGTGCACCAGCACCTGGGCAACCTCTCCCCCGCCGAACTCGCGGCGGACCCCCTGTACGCGGCGGTACGGGCCGACCCGGACGGCACCGACGCCCTGCGCGCCTTCGCGGCCGGGGCGGACGCCGATCCGGCGTCGGTGCGCTGGAGTTACCGACGGGACTTCGGCCGGACCCGGCTGCTGATGGTGGACACCCGGGCGGCCCGGGTGCTCGCCGAGGACGGGCGGGCCATGCTCGACCCGGCCGAACAGGCCTGGCTGCGCGAGAACGCCCTCGCCGGGCACGGGGATTACGACCACCTGCTGATCGGTTCCTCGCTGCCGTGGCTGATGCCCCCGCTGATCCACGACGCGGAAGTGTGGAACGCCGCGCTGTGCCGGGGAGAGCGCGGGGCGCGGTGGGCACGCATCGGTGAGGACCTGCGGCGGCGCGCCGATCTGGAGCACTGGGCGGCGTTCCCCGCGTCGTTCGCGGCGCTGAGCGACCTCATCGAGGAGGTGGGGACGGGACCGAAGGCCCCGGCGACGGTGGCCGTCCTGTCCGGGGACGTCCACCACGCGTACGTGGCCGAGCCCCGAATACCCAGTACGGCCCGCGTGTTCCAGCTGACCTGTTCGCCCGTGCACAACTCCATCCACACGGCGGTCAGGTGGGGGTTCCGGCTGGGCTGGTCGCGGCTGGGCCGGTGGCTGGGGCGCGGCTTCTCCCGGCACGGGCGGACGGGCCGGCCGCCGCTGAGCTGGCGGCGTACGGGCGGCCCGTGGTTCGGCAACCAGCTGATGACGCTGGCGCTGGCGGGCCGCAGCGCCCGGCTGCGCCTGGACCAGGCCCGCCCGGGGCGACGGGGGGCGACCGGGACGGCCCGACTGGTGACGGTCCTGGACCGGGAGCTCACCGAACCGCACTAGAGGGGCCCGGCGACGGCCACGGCGGCCCGGCCGACGGCCCCCGGCGGCCCTGACGGCCCTGACGGCTCTGACGGCGGACCCGGCGGCGGACCGGCTGTGTGGTGGCGGACCTGAGGGACGCGGCGGCGGACCTGAGGGACGCGGTGGCCCCCGGGCTCGTCCGGCCCCCCGCCGGGCGTACGCTGTATGGCTGTCAAGCCGCCCCTGCCGCTCCCCGCGACGACGCGGCGCTTCGGACTGGGGAGTCCCGCTGTGCTCGAAACGCTGGGGTCGTTGACCTCAAGCCCATGGATCTACGTCGTGGTCGCGGTGTCCATCGTGCTCGACGTGTTCCTGCCGGTGCTGCCGAGCGGGGTGCTGGTGATCACGGCCGCGGCAGCGGCGGCGGCCGCCGGTCCTCCGCCCCGGGTGCCCGACATCATGGCCCTGCTGGTCATCGCCACGACGGCCTCGGTCCTGGGCGACCTGGCGGCGTACCGGCTGGCCCGGCTCGGCGGCGCCCGCCTGGACCGGGCCATCGCCCGCTCCCGCCGACTGACCCGGGCTCAGGAACGCCTGGGTACGGCCCTGGCCCGGGGCGGCGGCGCCCTGGTGGTGATCGCCCGCTTCGCGCCCGCCGGCCGCTCGGTGGTCTCGCTGGGGGCGGGCCGCACCCAGCGCAAGGTGATGGAGTTCCTGCCCTGGTCGGTGCTGGCGGGCATGACCTGGGCGGGCTACAGCGTGTCGCTGGGCTACTTCGGCACCCAGTGGCTGGGCACCACCTGGCTCGGTACGGCGGTCTCCCTGATCGCCCTGTTCGCGGCGGGCTCCCTGGCCGCCTTTCTCGTCCGCCGGCCACCCGAGGCCGCGGCGCCCGCCACCTAGGAGACACGCATGACGGACCCCGGCCACGAGGCGGTGACGGCCCGGCTCGAAGGACACCGGCGGGAACTGACCGGCTACTGCTACCGGATGCTGGGGTCGGCGTTCGAGGCGGAAGACGCCGTGCAGGAGACCATGGTCCGCGCCTGGCGCGGCGCCGGCCGGTTCGACGGCCGTGCCTCGTTGCGGACGTGGCTCTACCGCATCGCCACGAACGTCTGTCTGGACGCGCTGGCCGGCCGCGAACGCCGGGCCCGCCCGATGGACCTCTGCGGCCCGGCCGTCGGCGCCACCTCGCCGGGCGCCGTCCTGGACGCCTCCGCGTGGATCGAGCCCTTCCCCTCCGGCCCCGCGGCCGTGGCCGTCGACCCGGCGGAGGCGGCCGAGACCGGCGAGTCCGTCCGGCTGGCCTTCGTAGCGGCGTTGCAGCACCTGGCGCCCCGGCAGCGCGCCGTCCTGCTCCTGCGCGAGGTCCTCGGCTTCTCGGCGCAGGAGGTCGCCGACGTCCAGGGCTCCACGGTCGCCTCCGTGAACAGCGCGCTGCAGCGGGCTCGGGCCGTGCTCGCCGCCCGGCGCTCCGAAGGCGCGGACGGCGCCGCAACCGCACAGGCCCGACCGGCCGCTCCGGTCGGCGAAGCCACCCGACGGGCCCTCGCCGACCGGTACGCCGCGGCGTTCTCCGGCTTCGACATGGAGGCCCTCTCCATGCTGCTGCACGTGGACGCCACGCTGTCCCTGGCCCCCCACACCCTGTGGATGCGGGGCTCCGCCGAGATCCGGGCGTGGCTGACCGGTCCCGCCGTCGGCTGCCGGGGATCCCGGCTGGTCCCGACCACGGCGAACGGTTCGCCCGCCTTCGGCCAGTACCGGCGCCGGGCCGACGGCACGGGCTTCGACCCCTGGGCGCTCCAGGTCGTCGAAGTGTCGGGGGACGCGGTCACCGACATCAGCGTCTTCCGTGACACCGACCGGCTGTTCCCCCTCTTCGGTCTGCCCCCTCACCTGGACGCGTAGGCCGGGCGGGGCAGTCGGTCACCCGTTCACCCTGCAGCGATCGCCGCGTCCCGGCGGGGCTTCTAGCGTCCAGAGCACGGCGCGCATCCGATTCCGCGTCACGTCCGTGCCCTGGCCGCGCCGTTTCGAGGAGCCCGAGGAGTTCTCTCCATGTCCCCCACACGCATCCGGTACCGCCTGGCGGGAGTCGCGGTCGCGACACTCGCCGTCGCTGCCGTCACACCCGCCGTCCCCGTCTCCGCCGCCCCCTCCGCCACCGTCTCCCCCGGGACCGTCGCCCCGGGCGGGCGCGTCAGCCTCAACATCGTGGGCTGCGGCACCAAGACCGGCCGGGCCACCTCCCGGGCGTTCGGCGAGGTCTCGCTGACCCCGGGCAACCTGGAGGCGACCAACCTGTTCGGCGCCGCCACCGTCTACCGCGACGCCCCCACCGGCGCCCACCCGGTCACCTTCGAGTGCGGCGGAACGGGGGGCCGCCGCGTCACCGTCACCCTCCAGGTCGCACCCGGAGCCGCGCGCGGCGGACTCGGCGGGAGCGTCGATTCGATGAGCACGGGGCAGGTCGCCCTGGGCGGCACCCTCGCGGCCGGCGCGCTCGGCGCCGGCCTCTGGATCCTGCGCCGGCGCACGCCCCGGACCGGCTGAGCGGCGCCCCGCCGCGCGCCGCGCCGGCCCCCGACACCTACACCGTGGCGGACTGTCCGCGCACCTGTACCCCGTCGAGCAGCAGCCTGGTCGCCTCCGCGACGGCGTCCACGGCCGCGTCGAACACCTCCCGGTTGTGCGCGGCGGGGGCCCGGAATCCGGACACCTTCCGTACGTACTGGAGCGCGGCGGCGCGGATCTCCTCCTCGGTGGCCTTCTCGGGGATGGCGGGCGGGCGCAGGGTCTTAATGGAGCGGCACATACCTCCACTATGGCGCGGAAGGCGGCAGCTCGGCCCCGGAAAGCTTCATGATCAGCCCGGCCTGGAGCCGGCCCCGCAGCACGGGGTCGGCGACCTCCTCCAGCAGGCCGATCGCCCGCCGCGTGCTCTCGGCGGCCCGCCGGTCCTCGCGCAGGGCGGCGCTCTGCGCGGCCATGTGCCGCAGGGCGAGATCGGCCCGCCGGTGGAACAGCTGGCCCACGAGGGTGACGACCAGGCCGACGGAGCTGGTCACCACCCCGATGTACGCGTCCCCGGCGCTCTCCGCCTTCCACACGGCGAGCCCGACCCCGAACAGCAGCACGGCCGCCCCGATGCCCGCGAACCGCTGGCTGGTCACGAAACTGCTGCGGGCCTGCGCCAGCCCGTAGGCGTAGTACTCGACGAGGATCGGGGTGAAGTCGTCGCGCCGGTCCCCCGGCTCGGCCGCCCCGCCCCGCCCGGCGTCCACCAGCCGGGGATCCCCGTCACCCTCACCGTCCCCGGGTCCGGCGGCGCCCAGCCCCGCGAGCAGCCGCGCCCGCTCCGCGTCCCGCCGCGCCTCGAACCCCCGGGTCCTGCGCCACTCGCCCCACACGGCCCCGATGCCCACCACCACGATCCCGGTCCCCCAGACCCATGCCCCGTCCGCTGCCACGCCCATCACCCCCGCGATGAGATCCCCGCCCCACCGTGCGGGAAACCCACCCGGGACCTAGACTGACGAACGCCCGAAATGTCCGTACCGGGGGATGAGGGAGAGACCATGGCCAAGCGAGGAAACAAGCGCCGCGCCCGCAAGAAGAAGAAGGCCAACCACGGCAAGCGCCCCAACGCCTGACCCCGACTCCCCCGCCCGGGGCCCACGCGGGCGGCCACCCGAAAAGCCCCCCACCACGCACGACGGGGGGCTTCTCCACGCCCCCGGCCCCACCCCCTGAGCACGCCCACTCACTCCTCACTGAGTACCGGCACCCTGCCCCCCACCCACCCGGTCCGGAACAGTAGGCGCATGCGCAAAGGCCCGCGTATACCCGCTCCCCACCTACTGTCGATCCCGTTGCAGGCCGCGGCCGCGATCGCGGCCTGGGCCGCCTGGCTGGGCTGGGACCAGCACCGCGACGTGCACCCCGACGGCTCGGAGACCGGCCCCTACGCGGCGTGGCAGGTGATCGGGCTCGGACTGACCGTGCTGGCCCTGACGTACCGGGCAGCCTCCCGGGGCCACCCGACGGCGGCCGTACTCGGCACCACCACCGGCCTGACCGCCGCCGCCTCCTACCACTGGTCGGACGACGCGAGCGGCCTCTACATGATCGGAGTCTCCCTCCTCACCCTCACCACCCTGACCACCACCGCCGCCCTCACCCTCGCGATCACCACCTCCAGACGCAGACCCCCCGCCCCCAGAGGGGACTCACCCACCGCCCAAACGCGCTCACCAGCACCCGGGCCCCTACAGAGCCGCCGCGCACGCCCGTCCGGGCGCGGTGGCCCTCAGCTCGCGTCAGCCTGGCCCTCATCTACGTCCCCCGCGACTTGGCGCCAACCAACTCATCCCTGCCGGAGGAGCTAACACCACGGTCGGCAGATCTCCATCCCCCGCTGGCCGAAGTCCAAGAGCGCCTCAGCGCCCGGCTTCCGACGCAGGAAGAGGCAACGACTCTTCGGATAAGCACATCCTTGGCGGTCCTCTCCCTCACCCGAGTGGCGACCGACGTCACCGGCCGCGTGGTCGAGGTGGCCCTCCTGGTCCTTCCCGGCGACAGAGCGGACGCCCTCTTCACCACCAGCCTCACGACCAAGGAGTGGAGCGCGAAGAGATGACGCCGAGCAACGAACTGCGGCTCCTCCCATGGTCAGGCCCCGACGACAAGCTCTGCTTCCTAAGCCCCGAGAACGCAGCCGGCTACCTGTCCCGGCTGGCCGACAACACCGAAACCGTCCAACTCGGCCTGGGAGCCGAGCTCCTGGACCACGCCCTCGAAGTGCTCGCCGCCACGGACTCGAACCTGGAGGAACTCCACCTCCCGGCAACGGACCTGACCGCAGCCCTCCGAGACGCGCTCCGCGTAGCAACCAGCCGCGGCCATCGCCTCCTGCACCCAACGCACTCCACTCACGAAGGACCGCCGCCGCACCTCAGCTAGCAACAAGACGCACGAGGCAAAGGAGCGGCCCCAGACCCAGTCAGGGGCCGCTCTGACACACACGGCTCCGGAGGGCCCGTGCGTCTCGCGCGTTCCTGCAGGTCAGCAGTGTAGGGATCGGCTAGAACGAACATGCCAGTCCACGAATAGACCACACAGGCAGGTTCATCCTGCCGCGCAGGACGAGGCAGGTGGAATGAGTCGTCGACCGGAGGCGGGAAGGCGCCAGGAGTAGATCACCTCTCCAGTTCTTCCAAGGCTTGTCTCAGAGGACCGACTCTTCGGCATCATCGAGGGAGGGAAGCGACCACTACAAGGAGACGGGGGCAGGTTGCACACCCAGCGCTTCATGGAGATGGCCGGCGAGATGATGCGTTCGGCTCTGAAGTCGTGGCGGGACGGGAACCGCTTGTTTGCAGCTCTGCCTGCGGGTATGGGGCCGAGCACTCTCTCAAGGCAATTCTCTGTCACCACGATCCGCTGCTCATCTCCCCACACGGAGACCGCGCGCTGAGGTTCCACGCTCTAGGTTTCAGCGGTGAGAAGGGCGTCAAGCCTCTGGAACAGGCCCGCACGATCGGCATGGCAGAGGCGTTCAAGGACGCTGAGGTTGTGATGCGTGGCCAGATGCCAGTGACACTCGAAGCCTTCACGCCCGTTATGGACGCCCGGAACGGAATCGCTCATCTTGCCCACCACGACCCGACTACTGGGGAGCATGTGGTAGCCACAGCACTCAAGGTGGCGGAGGCCGTACGTAAGGTATTGAAAACGCCAGCACGCGACTTCTGGGGCGACTACGTTCACGTCATTGGCGACCTTGCGCAGGTCGCGGCTATGCCCGACCTTCCGGAGATCGACCTTCAGAGGGCCTTGCCCAGGCGGAGGCGGCCGAGGCTGAACACGCAGCGCGGGAAGTCGTTCGGGCTGTGGCTGCCACAGCGAGTGAGGCGATCACTCAGGCCCCGCCCTGGGGTGATCCTCTGGGCACCAGCGAGGCTGCCATGAGTGCACTGAACGTCACCCGCCGAGCCACTGTTTCGGCTGCCCTGTACACGACTGCCACGCGGGCTCAACGCGCAACATCGGCGCTCTTGAGGTCGTACGGCTATCTGTCGCGCAGGGAGCTGACCGCTCCTGTGTCGGCGCATGATGCTGTGGCTGTGAAGACCCTCGTGGCGCGTGAAGTCGAAGGAGCCTTCGCGTCCGCGCTTCCGAAGGAGTTGCAGTACATCCTCACAGCCCCCTCCGGCGACGTGATCTGGCGCCCGCGCCTGTATGAGCCGTCGGCCTACGGCATGAATCTCTACCGTTGGGAGACATGCCCCGCGTGCCCGGCCTGGGGAGATTTCTACGGATACCTGGAGCCTGGTACGTGCAGCGATTTCGAGTGCAATGCGGGTGGGTCCTACTGCGGGCAGCACGACGGGGGACCTCCCACGACGGCACACGCGCGGGCCTACGTCTGCCCGATGTGCTGCCTGGTTCTCGACACTGACCAAGAGCTGGAAGCGGCGTACATGGAGCTGGTGGCTGTATGCGAAGGCTAGCGAATTCATGAACCCTGGCTCGGTTCTCGTGCCCGAGCCAGGGCACATTCCTTACACCCTCTTCGTCCCGAAGCAACTCGGGTGCGAGCCCTTCCTTGGGCTGCTGTGCCCATCACCTGCGCTGACAGTCCGCAGACGTTCGTGCTCGTCCGCCGCTGTTCGTTGGCGTTGTCACGCAGTTAGACGCTCACCGCTCAACGGCCAATCATCGAAAGGGCTGTTGTCAGTGCCGGCTTCTATGGTCTTCAGTGCGTGGTCGGCTTCCGGGGGTTCCAGCTCTGAAGAGAATGGTTGCATCCCCGGCCTGTCTGGGGGCGGCCCGGAGACTTGTCCGGGACCTAACCGACGGTCGGGCTTCGTCGATGGCCAGGAAACAACCTGCCAGCGCCGACCACGCCGCCCCTCCCGCTGGCATCACCTGATCCGTAGCTCTAAAGAGGTCGGTCAGTGACGGTCATTCTGGCTCCCGGGACGCTTGGAAGCGCCGCGGGTGGGCGTGATCGGTTGCTGGCGTTGCTGTACCTCGCTGCTGTACTGCTCTGAGGGTGGCCATTCGCTCGCGGATGGGAGGAAGGGCATGACGTACCCGACCTCCGGCACCGAAGCACGTGCCCTACCTGCCCGGGTCGTCCGCCCAGCGAATGAAGTAGTAGGGCCCGTAGAGCAAGCGATCCCCGCCGTAGCTGTCGACATCTGTCAGCCTTGGTCCGCTCCGGACGCCCCATGACGGCCCGGCTACCGCTCCGACTGCGGCGGCTGCAATGAGGATCCCGTCTGACGACCGGCGATGGCTGCGGCGAGTGCCAGCAGGGCTTCGACCTGTGCAACCTGAGCACGGGTTTCATATGAGGCCAGCTTTCCGATTTTGATCGGTGCCAAGAGATCGCTCGCAGCTTGAGCGTGTACTTCGTAGCTGGCCATGCGGAACTCCCCCAGTGACTTGGGTCATGAGAGCGGAACCGTACTACGTCGACCTTCGAGCCGGATTCCCTCCCCGATACCGGCTGCCCGATACCGCTCGGATGGCGGAGTCTCAATGGCCAAGATAACCCGCCGCCCGATCGACGCCCCTCGATGCGAACTACGTGCGGGACGGTTGCTGAGGTCTGTCGAGCTGGTCAGCTGGTTGCTTGGGGTTCGTAGCGGTCGATTCTGGGCGCGGGCGTTGCTTTACTTCGCTGCTGTACAGCACTCGTACTGACCATCGGCGTAGGAGTTCCATCCCGCGGTTCGCCGTGCGCTCTCCGCGGCGCGGGCACTGGCGGAACGGGGTGCGGCCCGCCCCGAAGTCCTGGCGGGTCTTCGAGAGAGCCCGGCGCAGCCCGAATCGAATGTCGCCAACGCTGCGGCCGCCCTCACACCGGAGCAGCATCGCCGACGTAGCTCAGTGGGTGCAGGGAGTACAGCATGACTGTCGCCGCTGCTGATCATTGGGCCCCACCGCGTAATGTCATTTCCGTCACTACGTCCGAACAGAAGGGTTGCGCAGCAGCACAGTCTCCAAAAGTCGACAGCACAGAACTTGAGAAGTACGCTTATAGGTCGGGAGAACATCTGAGAATTGGGCCATAACCGACCCGAACGGCGCGGTGCAGTTACACGCCGTCTCCATCTCGGAATGTTGTTGCCAATTAATACGCGATGGGCGCACTCCCCACTAGTAGACGCGCACTGTTCGACGAGTCCCTGGTGTGCGTGGGCTGCTCGCATCCGGGGCCAGGTTCCACCAGTCCGTTTATATGGCTTGACTTTCTAGTCGCGTAACTCGACCACTTTCCCACCGCAGGAACGTAAATTCTTCCCGACGGTCGGTCACTTCTCGATGGAGATGATTGAAATGACGCATCCGTCAGACGACGCAACGGCTGGAACAGGCTGCGCTGGCAGCGAGGGTACGTACCCCGCCACACAAGCCCCGCACCGGTCTGAGCAGGAGTTTCGGTCGCTCTGGTCCCATCGGCAAACGGTAGAACGCCAGCGGCCATTGACGCCTGAAGCCCCGTTCCTTCTCAATGGAGAGTTGGTCGAGGACTTTGACCGCATGAACGCGCAATATCCTGGGCCGTTGTACATGACTCCCGTGGAGTACGGCTCTTCCTTGGCCACCGCGGCCTTTGTTGAGCGCAAGGAAATGCTAGCAGCGGCTGACAAGGCAGGCAGGTTGCAGGGCGTCGTCAATGGAAATTCCACAGGCCTCTGCCCTCCGGAGGGTTCGCCTGCCCCCACCAAGCTGGTCGTCACAGACGAGACTCTGCTGAGGGGCGCAAGTTTGTCTCTTTTTCCCGAGGTGTTCGTTCCGGACTTGAGCCGCGAACCTCGAAGGTCGTATCTCAACTGGGACAACGCCATCCGCTCCATTGATGTATGCGCTTACCCCTACTCCATGTATGCGGACATAAACTTCCAGGGGGACGAGTACTTCATCAACTTCCGTTGCAGTTTTACGGAACTGGGCCAGTGGGACTTGAGGATTTCATCGCTGAAAAACTGGGGAACGCTGTATCCAGATGTGTAACCGGAGAGGCATCTACGACCGGCTGCGGATGTGGGCGTCGACACGTGTGGGAGCGGACCGCCGCTGCAAGCTCCCGCCGTACCACCGTTGCTTGACAGCTTCCTCCGCCGACTTGCTGAGTTTCGGTAGCGGCTCCGGGGCACCAGGTATCACGTACTCCAACCCACCGCGTACCTCAACTTCCATCCCGTCTGCCGTCGACCCACACACCGTGGAGCGGGCGTGGTTCCTGGCGTCCAGGTGGAGCGCGCCACTGTACGAACGACCTGGACGCCAGGGGCCGCGTCCGCTCGGCTTTGCCTGGTCGACGGCAGACGGCAGACGGCAGACGGCAGACGGCAGACGGGATGGAAGCTCCTCACGCACGCCACTCACGGGCCGGCACTCGCGAGTGGTGCCCCGCCATCTCGGAGCCTGAGCGCCCCCGCCGGAGGCATGTCCTTGACCCGCGGGTGGCTTCCTCGCTTCTGCCCGCAGCACGTAGCGCGCCGCCGGGCGCGGCCAGCCGGGGTGCAGACAGGAGGCAGGCCGCGCCGCAGAGGCGGCGCGCGCCCGCGCCGTGCGCGGGCCTTGATGAAGTAGGGAAACTCTTACCGCACGGGCTCGGCGCGGAACTCGTCCAGGAGCTCGAAGAACATCTCCACGGCTGGCGCGCCCGCGGCTTCGGCCGCTCGCTCGATCTCGACTGCCCAGCCGAGTGGGCTCGCGTAGCGCATACCGAGCCGAGGCCAAAGCCATTCGCTGAAGGGGCCGAAGTGCTCGAAGATCGTCATGCTCGGTCCGTCGTGCATCTCCGAGGCCACGCGGTAGCCGTAGAGGATGGACTGGAGGTCCAAGAGCGACGAGCGGCGAAGGAACATGCCTGGTCGAATGCGCACTTCATCCAGGAAGTCGTAGACGTCGTTCAGTTCGCTCAAGGGTCTCGGCGCACGGCGTGCCGCGTTCGAAGGTGTCATGCAGAGGTGCCGATCAGGTTGCGGCCGTCGTGGCTGCGGACGTGGGGACCCGCGTTGTCCAGGGCGTCCAGGAGGCGGATAGCGTAGACCTCGGACATCTGGGCTGCGGCCTCGTCCGGGGTGAGCCAGGCAACCGCGGGACGGGGAGGTTCACCACCGGGACTACGGGAGGTCCCGCACGCCCTCGTCTCCGGGCTCGCGCCGCGGAACGTCGCACTCGTCGGCATCGACTGCAAGAACGGCGTTGAACTCGCCCGCTGTCGGCGCGGTTCACCGCGCTGGCGGACAACCCAGCCGATGCGGCGGAGCTGCTCGTCGCGCTCGTGGAGTACATGGGCCGGGTCTACGAACTCATCCGGGCCGAACAGCGCATCAGAACGTGGACCTCGACAAGCGGGAGATCCGGGTCCGAACCCAGCGGCAGCGTGTCGGGGGCGAGGCATACGAGGACGGCCCCAAGGGGAAGCGGCGCCGCCAGACCCTTCCTCTGCCCGGGTCCTGCGTCGCGCCCCTGCGCTGGCAGCGGATGAAGCAGGCTGAGGCGCGGGCCAAAGCCGGGGACGCCTGGCAGGAGACCGGATACGTGTTCACCACCCGGACCGGCCGGCCCATCGAGCCGCGGAACGTCTACCGGTCCTTCACTCGCGTGGCCAAGGACGCCGGTATCCGGGTGATCCGGCTGCACGACGCACGGCACGGGACCGCGACTCTACTGACCGCCGCCGGCGTGCCGCCCCGGGTCGTGATGGAGATCCTCGGGCACTCGCAGATCGCCGTCACCATGAACGTGTACGCGCACGTCGTCCAGGACACGCAGCGCGAGGCCATCGGGCACATGGACCGGCTGTTGAGGCAGCGCCCGGCCGTCCCTGACCGCTCCCGTTGATGTCAGATGTAGATGCAAAAGACCCCCCGCCGTGATTGGCGGGGGGTCTTTTCGCTGGTGGGCGCGGACGGTTTCGAACCGCCGACATCTGCTTTGTAAGAGCAGCGCTCTACCCCTGAGCTACGCACCCGTGGACGAGTGGACAGCCTACATGGAGGGCGCACCCCCCACGCAAACCCGTTCCCGTGGGGGAGAATGGACCGGGGCACGGCGGACGCGGCACGGGAGAGGGATTGTGACGACGGCATCCCGGCGGTGGTTCGGCGGGCGGGACGAGAGTCGACGGGCGGATGCGCAAGCGGCGAAGGATGCCGCCGCGGCCGCGTTCTACGAGCTGGACACCGCGCAGCGGGATCTGCGGATCTCCATGGAGACCATCGCCGCCGCGGACGGGTCGCCCGAGGCCCGGCGGGCCGCGGAGGGGTTCGTGGCACTGGGGCAGCGCATCGACCAGGTGAGCCACGTGTACATCGAGGCGGTCGACGCGCACGACCTGGACCGGGTCGATCTGGAGGGCTCGGTCGCCTCGCAGGCACGGGAGCAGCTGACCCGGGCCCGTGAGGAGCTGGTGCGGGTCAAGGGGGAGCTGGAGCGGTTCGCCCAGGGGCTGCAGCCGCTGCTGGACAAGGCGGAGACGCAGCTGGCGAGGGTCGCGCCCGCCCGGGAGCGGGCGAAGGCCGCGCTGCTGGCGGCGAGTGACGCGCTGGACGCGACGCGGGCGAAGGGGATACGGGCCGACGAGCTGGCGGCCCGGCTGGCCGCGCTGGGGCCGGAGCTGACCAAGCTGAACCAGGGCGCGGCCCTCCACGGGGTCCAGGCGACCGTGCAGCGCGCCGACCGGATCCTGCGGGACGCCGAAGCGGTACGGGCCGAGGCGGCGCGGCTGCCGGAGCGGGCCGCGGAGATCGACCGGCGGCTGGTGAGCCTGCGGACCCGGGCGCAGGCACTGCGCAACAGGGCGGACCGCGTGGATCCGGTGCTCAGCGAGCTGAGGCGCCGGTTCAGCGCGGCGTGCTGGCAGGACCTCCAGCACGTCCCCGATCAGGCGGTACGGGACGTCGCGCGGGCGGAGGACCGGCTCGGGGAGGCCGGCCGGGCGCGGGAGGAACAGCGCTGGGCCGACGTAGGGACGCTCCTGGAGGAGGTCCGGGCCTCGCTGGACGCGACCGACGAGGCGGTGTCGGCCGCGCAGGACCGGCTCACGCGGCTGGAGGCGGTGGCTCGGGATCCGAAGGCCGAGGTGGAGCGGACCCGGTTCGCGATCCGGGACGCGCAACGGCTGGCGATGGCGGGCCGGAGCGTGCCCGATCCGCGGCACGCGCGCCCGCTGGACGAGTCGGTGGCACGGGTGGAGCGGGCCCTGGCCGGGCTGGAGGGGCGGCACCCGGACTACTGGGCGTTCCTGCTGGAGATGGAGGACGTACGGGGCTCCGTGACCCGGGTGGTCAACGGGATCCGGGCGGAGCGCGGCCAGAGCTAGCGCGGCCGAGGCTGGCGCAGCCGAGACTGACGTGGCCAAGGCTGACGCGGCCGAAGCTGGCGTGGCCGAGGCTGACGCGGCCGAGGCTGACGCGGCCGAGGCTGACGCGGCCGAGGCTGGCGCGGCCGAGGCTGACGTGGCCAAGGCTGACGTGGCCAAGGCTGACGCGGCCGAGGCCGGCGCAGCCAAAGCCGGCGCCCCCGCCCGACCCCGGCCGGGACCCGGTGGCCGCGCGCCCGGCCGGCCTTCGGCGGGCACGGGTTGTCCGGGGGGCCTCGGCGGCGGATGCTGGAGGTACGGGGGCGGAGCAGAGGAGGGCGAGATGGCTGCCCACACGTCCCACCGGCGTCGTACGGCCCATGAGTCTCCGGCGCCCAATGAGTCGTACCGTCCCCATGCGGTATACGGGTGTCACGAGGCTCATGAGAACTACGCGCCCTACGTGCCCCACGAGCCGTACGAAACCCACGAGCCACAGCACTCCCACCTCATGCACCGCCTCCTGCACCCCGTCAACGCCAAGCTCGACGATCACCTGCCCGCCGACCACAAGCTCAGCCAGATCTACCGGGTCGGCGCCGGCCTGACGGGACTGCTGCTCGTCGCCTTCGGGATCCTCGGACTCACCCACCACATCGGGTTCTTCGACACCGGCGGCGACACGGTGCTCGCCCTCAACACCAACGGCGCGCTGAGCATCCTGTCGATCTGCATCGGGGTGCTGCTCTTCGTCGGCATGGTGATCGGCGGGACCTTCGCCTCCACCCTGAACATCGGGCTCGGGCTGGCGTTCATCGCGAGCGGCTTCGTGAACCTCGCCCTGCTCGACACGGGGCTGAACTTCCTCGCCTTCCGGATTCCGAACGTGCTGTTCAGCTTCGTCGTCGGCGTGATGCTGATGTGGTTCGGGATGTACGGGCGGGTGGGCAGCGCCCTGCCGCACGACAACCCGTACTGGCGGGCCCGCCACCCCGACCAGGTGGCCCGGGAGCGCCGGACCGCGGCGGCGCCGCTTCACGGGGAGCGCCGCGCTGCGTAGCCTGTGCGCATGCCTCGTTACGAATTCCGCTGCCGGACCTGCGACGACACCTTTGAGGTCAGCCGGCCGATGGCCGAGTCCTCCGCTCCCGCCGACTGCCCGGCCGGCCACGCCGACACCGTCAAGCTGCTCTCCGCCGTCGCGGTCGGCGGGACGCGCGGCGCTGCCGCCCCCGCGCCGGCGATGGGCGGTGGCGGCGGCTGCTGCGGTGGCGGGGGTTGCGGCTGACCCGGGGGCGCCGAAGCCGGCATCGGCGCTAGCGCTAGCGCTAGCGCTAGCGCTAGCGCTTGCGCGACAGGGTCAGGCCGTCCGAGATCGCCAGCAGGACGGACTCCATGCGGGTGTCCGCCGCGACGTGTTCGTTGAACGCGCGGACGCTCGCCCCCCTGCCGGTCGGCGACGTGTCCAGGACCGTCCCGTGGAAGAGCGTGTTGTCGGTGACGATCAGCCCGCCCGGGCGCAGCCGCGGCACGAGCTCCTCCCAGTAGAGGATCTGGTTCTCCTTGTCCGCGTCCACGTACGCCATGTCGATGTGCGGCTCCTCGGGCATCGCGCGCAGCGTGTCCAGGGCCGGGGCGATGCGCAGGTCGATGCGGTCGGCGACGCCTGCCGCCTCCCAGGCCTCACGGCCGTACGCCGTCCACTCCTGCGACACGTCGCAGGCGATCAGGCGGCCGTCGGCCGGCAGGGCCTGGGCCATGGACAGGGCGGAGAAGCCGGTGAAGGTGCCGACCTCCACGACGTGGCGGGCGCCGGTGA
Source organism: Streptomyces sp. M-16 (assembly GCF_052114405.1). Classification (NCBI taxonomy): domain Bacteria; kingdom Bacillati; phylum Actinomycetota; class Actinomycetes; order Kitasatosporales; family Streptomycetaceae; genus Streptomyces; species Streptomyces sp. M-16. Next base: position 29,749 of record NZ_JBFRER010000003.1, read on the forward strand.
GCCTGACCAGGAAGGCCAGCAGCGGCCCCTGTTCCTCCGCCGACTGCATGCCGGCCGAGTCCGGGAACTTCTCCCAGGTGGTCGCGACCAGCCCCCGCTGGACCGCGTCCAGCGGGGGGTTGTGCGCGAGGACGTACGCGTAGAGCTCGTCGGTGATCTTGGTGCTGTTGCCCTTGGTCATGCGGTCAGTGTCGCAACCGCCCGGCCGAATGCGCGGACGATCTCCTCACCGGCGAGTACTCCCGCCGTGCTCAGGGCCGTCACCGAGGGAGCCGTCCACCCGGCGTCGGCGAGTTCACCGTGCCCGGGCCGCCAGGCCCGGTCCGCGGCGAGCAGCAGGTCGGCGTCGAGCAGGGAGTCGCCGGCGGCGAGCGTGGTGTCTGCGCCGGTGCGCCGCGCCACCTCCGCCATGGCCGCGCTCTTGGTCAGCGGACGCGGGACGGCGTAGATCTTGCGGCCCTGGAGGGAGACCGTCCAGCCGCGCGCGCCCGCCCACTCCTCCAGCGCCTTGAGCCATTCGTCGGGGACCAGCGCGCGCTCGACGACCAGGTACGCGAAGAGGTCCTCCGCCACCCGCGCCTTGCGCAGCCACGCCGGGTCGGACACGGCCAGCAGGTGGGCGTGCACCTCCTCCAGGGGGGCGCACTCCCGCGCGAGCCGCGTCGCGACCGCGCGCCGCCAGTCCCGGTCCGCCACCCCGTCCACCAGCAGCTGGCCTCCGTTGGCGCAGATCGCGTACGGGGCCGGACGGCCGGGGAAGCGGATGCGCTGGTACTGCTTGCGGGTCCGGGTGGTGGTGGGCACGAAGACCGCCGCCGGGTCGGCGGTGAGCTGCGCCAGCAGCCCGGCCGCCGTCTCCGTCATGTAGGACAGCGGCTTGCTCTCGTGCACCTCGACGCACAGCAGCCGCGGGGCCTGCGGGTCGGGCATGGTCAGGCCGAGGGCGGCCGCCGAGTAGATGAGCGTGCGGTCGAGGTCACTGGCTACGAGGACGGTCACGGGGCGGCCACTGCCTTTCCGTCGGCGCCGGTGGCGCCGCGCGTGTATCGGGGGTGGATGAGTCCCACGCACGTGTAGGGCAGCCCGTCGACCTCCTCGACCGGCACCCCCCGCTGTGCGGCGAGCAGGCGTACGTGGTCCAGGTCGGCCCCGGCCCCGCGCCGGGCCAGGATCTTCCACGGCACGCGGCGCAGCAGCACCCGTGTCGTCTCGCCGACGCCGGGCTTGACCAGGTTCACGTCGTGGATGCCGTACTCCTCGCTGATCCGTTCCACCGCCGCCCAGCCCACCCAGGTGGGCGTCCGGTCGGCGGCGAGGAGCTCCTTGACCTCCTCGTCCACGGCCTCGGCCACGGCGTCGAAGTGCGCGGCGACGGTGTCGACGAAGCCGGTGGAGACGTCGGCTCCGGCGAGCTCCCGGTAGAACTTCGCGCCGTGGAAGTCGTCGGGGCCGACCAGGTCGGCCCTGAGCACCGTACGCGAAACCAGTCCGGAGACGGTGGAGTTCAGACAGGCGGAGGGGATCAGGAAGTCCTCGCGGGTGCCGTACGTCTCCACGCAGGAGCCCGGGTCGGCGAGGACGACGATCTCCGGGTTGAAGCCCTCGAAGGAGGCGAGGGCCTCGCGCAGTTCGCGCGTGATGGCGCCCTTGCCCGTCCAGCCGTCGACGAAGACCACGTCGGCCGGGTCGTGGTGGGCGGCCAGCCAGCGCAGGGCGTTGGCGTCGATGCCCCGGCCGCGCACGATCGAGACGGCGTAGTGCGGCAGGTCGAGGCCGTGCCGGGCACGGGCCCAGCGGCGCATCAGCACCCCGACGGGCGTGCCGGCGCGGGCCAGGGAGACCAGCACGGGGGACGGGGAGCGCTCGGCGAGCACCGTCTCGGTGACGGTCCCGACCGCGCGCGCGATCCGCGCGGCGGAGGCTCCGAGGGCGCTGCGGTACAGCTCCTGGTAGGCCTCGGAGGGCTGGTACTCCACCGGCAGGGACTCGGCGTAGTGGGCGCCGCCGGCCTGGATGGCCTCCTCGCGCTCCTCGGTCGGGGCCTCCAGCTCGCAGCCGGAGAGGTCCTGGAGCAGCCAGCCGACGTCCTCGGGGGCGTACGAGGAGAAGGCCGGCCCGCGCAGCGGATCGGCCAGGGCGGGCTCGGACATGATCGGCTCCTGCCGGTCGGGGGCGTGGGCGGGGGGCGTGTACGCYGGTACGACGGCCAGCAGGACCCGCCCGGTGTGCGGGGCGAGGGCCGCGAGGAGGCCGCTGCCCAGCTCGGGGGTGTCCCCGGCGGAGTCCACGACGGCGACGACGGCGTCGAAGCCCGCTCCCTTGACGTTGTAGGCGTACCGGTCGCCGGGACCGTCGGCCGGGGCGTCGTGTGCGGGGAAGACGAGCCGGGTGCGGATGGCGTAGCCGGGGTCGTCGACGGCGAGCACGGGCGAGCGGGTCGTGGTCGAGAACCGCACCTCGGTGGCGGCCCCGGACTCCTCCAGGGCCAGYGCGAGCCGCAGCGGCGCGTACATCAGCTCCTCGTTGCCGAGTACGAGGACCCGCCCGGGGTCCTCGCCCAGCACGTCCGCGAGCTGCCGGGCCAGGTGCGGCACCGCCGCCTCCAGCGCGCCGCGGTGGGCGGGGGTGAAGCCGTGGCGGCCGCCGTCGGGGACGCCGGCCGGCCAGTCGAGCGCGAGGCGGGTGACCGGAGCCGCGGGGAGCCGCGGGCCTTGCCTGCCCCGGCCCGCGCGTCCCGTGCCCTGCCGGCTCCGGATCCCTCCGCACATCCGGAAGGACGCCGCCTCCTGCTGCTCCACGAGGGCCTGCCCCTTGGCCAGGACCCCCTCCGGGAGGTCGACCGTGCCGGAGGCGAGGGCGATCAGGTCCACCCGGGCGCCCAGGCCGTCGGCGAAGGCGGTCAGCCGGTCACGGTCGGCCGCCGAGCGCATGTCGACGAGGGCGACGACCACGTAGTGGCCGCGCGGATGGCGGGCGTGCAGGTCGTGGATGGTGTTCAGGACCGTGTTGCCGGTGGAGAACTCGTCGTCGACGAGGACCAGCGGCCCGCTGCCCGCCAGCAGCCGCGGGTCCTCGGGCAGCAGCAGGTGGGAGGTGGCGTGCGAGTGCGCCTCCTCGAAGCCGCCCGCGGGCTCCACGCCCGGCACGGGCCGGCGGGTGGAGTGCAGGTAGGGGGCCGTGCCCAGGCCGTCGGCGACGCAGTGGCCGAGTCCGGTCGCGGTCTCGGCGTACCCGAGGACCACGGCGGAGGCGGCCGCCTCCTCGCCGAGCAGGGCCCGTACCCGCAGCCCGAGGCCGTGGCCGGCGGCGTGGACGACCGCCGGGGACTGGGGGACGTGCTTGCCGAGCACCTGGGAGACCAGCAGGTGGGCCCGCTTGGGGTTGCGCCGCAGGGCGAGCCCGAGCAGGGAGTCCAGCGGTGGCGCGGCCGGGTCGCCGCCGTCCCGCAGGCGCACGCCCAGCCGGTCCGCGACCCAGCTTCCCGACCAGACCTCGTCGATCGTCTTCCCCTTCTCCACGAGCCGTTCCACCCACCGGCTTTCCACGGCCCGCTCCACCGACTGCTCCACCGACTGCTCCACGAACTGCCCCGCGGACTGCTCCACGGACCGCTCCACAGGCCGCTCCGCGGGCCCCTCCACCGGCCCGCTCACACCTGGAGCCCGGCCGTGAGCAGGTCGACGAAGCCGACCTCTTCCTTCGCCACACCGAAGACCTCGGCGCGCAGCATGGTGCGCTCCGCCCAGGCCCGGTGGGGTTTCACCTCGTTCATCTTGTTCGTGTAGACGGAGCGCATGACCCCGCCGCCGCCGCGCTCGGGGCGCAGGATGTCCTGGGCGTCGCTGAACTCCTCGTGGGAGACCACCGACAGCGCGTGGACGGGCGTGACGTGTGCGGGGTGGATACAGGTCTTGCCGAGCAGCCCGTTGGCCCGGTCGAGTTCGATCTCGCGCAGCAGCCCGTCGAGATCGTGCTCGATCAGGGCCGTGCGCAGTTCCTCCACCCCCTCCTCCAGGAAGGGGCTGCGGCGCAGCTGGGGCTTGAAGAGGCGCTGCTGGCTGCGGAAGTACTCCCAGACCGGGCCGGTCACGGTGAAGCCGGTGCCGTCGGCGCGGCTGAGGACGTTGACCACGTCGGCGATCACGCCCGCCACGATCTGGACGTCGTAGGCGGTCATGTCGGGGGTGCGGCGCAGGCCGTACACGGAGCAGAAGTCGGTGACGCCGAGCCGCAGGGCCAGGACGCGCTCGCGGTAGCGGTTGACCGTGCGCGAGATGCCGGCGAGGGCCTCGACCCGGGTCTCCAGGTGGAGGAGGTCGGGGGTCTCCAGGACGGGCATGGCGTACAGGCGGGGCAGGCCGGAGGCGGATTCGGCGTCGGCGACGGCGTCGAGGAAGGCCGTTCCGCGGCTTTCGGTGAATTTGGGCAGTACGAATCCGGCCAGGTGGCGCACGGGGCCACCGAGGCGGCGCACGAGGTCGGGTATCTGCTCGGGGGTGCGGACCCGGATGAAGAGGAGCGGGAGCCCCGTGGTGCCGGCCGGGTCGGTGTCGAGGTCCGCGAACTGCCGGACGAGGTTCTCCTCGCCGCCCAGGACGTCGGCGTCGCTGATGGAATCCTCCAGGCAGAGGACCATGGAGACGACTCCGCGGCCCGCCTGCTTGCGGATGTCGGCGGCCAGGTGCGGCCGGGTCGCGGGGCTGTAGAGGGTCGCCCCGAGAGCCGCTGCCAGGGTGCCGGCGGGCGAGGAGACCGAGAACTCGGCCGGCTCCTGGTGGAAGAGGTCCTTGCGGACAGTGGGCGATATGTGCCCGAAGTGACGCATGTGCTTCCCCCGTACTGCCTCGGCGGCCCAACTGGCGTGGCCGGTAATAGTACGTACGAACACGAGTCAAGAGTTCCTCAAGCACATGAAGTTCCGGTAACCCTCTTGCACCATGCCCAGCTCTCGCGATCCGGACAAGGCCCTACGGGGGGCCGCATTGTCCCGGTCCCGTCCGGGAGGGCAGGATGACGGGCATGACGCACGCGATGCAGAAGGGCTCGAACATTCCGGTGACCGCCGTGGCGGTCCGGGCGGTGCTGCGCTGGACCACCGGGACCGAGGTGCCGGACGTGGACGCCTCGGCGCTGCTCGTGGGAGCGGACGGGCGCGTGCGCTCGGACGAGGACTTCGTGTTCTACAACCAGCCCCGGCACCCTTCGGGCGCGGTCTGGCGGCTGGGCAAGAAGCAGCTGGGCGACGGGGTGACGGACGCGGTCCAGGCGGACCTGCGCGCGGTCACCCCCGTGGTGGACCGGATCCTGGTGGTGGCCTCCGCCGAGGACGTCCCCTTCCGGCGGGTCCGGGACCTGCGGATCCTCCTCTACGACGCCACCCCCGGCGGCGGCCCCGAGCCGCTGGCCTTCTTCGACGTCCGGCCCGAGACCGGCGCCGAGACGGCGCTGATCTGCGGGGAGCTGTACCGCCGGGGCGAGGGGTGGAAGTTCCGCGCCCTGGGCGAGGGCTACTCCGACGGACTCGTGGGACTGGCCACCGACCACGGGATCTCCGTCGACGAGAACGCCCCCGAGCCCGGCGCCGGCCGGGCGGCGGAGCCCGCCGGGGCCGCCGGTGCGCCGGGAGGCGGCTCCGGCGACGACCGGACCGCCGCCATGCGGCCGCCGGTCCCCGTACCGCCCGCCCCGCCCACGCAGGCCCCGCCGGCCGTCCAACCCGCCTACGGGTACCCGCAGCCGGTGTCCCCGGCTCCCGCGCCCGCTCCGGTGCCGGCCCCGGGCGGGGACCCGTCCTTCCGGCTGCCGGTGCAGGGCCCGCAGTTCATCCGCCGCTGAGCGGCACACCGCGGAGGGGCGGGGCCGGTCAGGCCTTGGTGCTCTTGTAGCCCCGCCCCCACTGCAGGCCCCACCCGTACAGCCGGTCCAGCTCGGCCTGGAACCCGTAGACGAATTTGACCTCGCGGCGGACGATCAGCTCGCCCTTGACGTTCGCCAGGGAGACCACGGCGCAGGAGCGGGCCTGCGGGTGCCGCTCGTCCAGCGGGATCTCTATCCGCGGCCCGGCGGTCGGGTAGAGGGTGACCAGGGCGTGGGTCCGGTCGAAGGCCGGCGTCTGGTCGTAGATGTAGACGAAGACGAGCAGCCGTTTGATCTCCTCGGCGTGGTCGAGGTTGACGTACAGCGTCTCCCCGGAGCCCGAGCCGAAGCGGTCGTCGCCGCTGAGCTTGACGAACGGCGGGTCGTTGAGGTCGCCCAGCAGGTTGCCCAGGGGCTGCACCGCGCCCCGGGTGCCGTCGGTCAGCTCGTAGAGGCAGCCCATGTCCAGGTCGACGTTGACCATGCCCTGGGTGTGCGCCTGCACCATGTCGGGCTTGAACAGCTTGAACGGGTGCCGCAGCAGCTGCCCGCCCTGCGCGGAGCGGCCTCCGATGTCGGAGGTGCGCATCCGCCAGGAGAGGTTCACGCGGAGGTTGCCGTGGACCGCCTGCTGTTTGGTGAGCGACACCGTCGGATGCCGCCTGGTCAGCTCGATCGCGTTCGACGACGCCTGGCCCGAGTCGAACCCCATGGCGCGCGCGCCCCTGATCCCGTCGAAGAACCCCATGTCCCAACCCCCCAGGTCGGTCCGTGCGTGCGCCGGATGCCGTGGATGTGCGGCGGGGCGGCCACGCGGTCCGATGGATCCGCGCGGCCGCCCCGTCGAAACCGAAACGGTTCTGTGGAAAGCGTTCCGCAATCAGGGCCGGGTCACACCCCGGCCCCGACCTCCGCGGGCTTGCCGTCGCCGCCCTCGGCGGCCAGGCGGTTGTTGCGTCGCACCGAGGACCAGAAGGACCAGGCGATGAGCACGACGCCGACGAGACCGGTGATGATCTCGTTGATCTCGTACTGGATGGTGACGAGGAGGATCACGGCGAGGGCGCCGATCGCGTAGTGCGCGCCGTGCTCCAGGTAGACGTAGTCGTCGAGGGTGCCCTGGCGGACCAGGTAGACCGTCAGCGAGCGGACGTACATGGCACCGATGCCGAGGCCGAGGGCCATGAGCACGATGTCGTTGGTGATGGCGAAGGCGCCGATGACCCCGTCGAAGGAGAAGGAGGCGTCGAGGACTTCGAGGTAGAGGAACATGAAGAACGCGGCCTTGCCGGCCATGACCACGGCCGAGACGGGCTTGCCGCTCTTCTTGGCCTCTTCCTCGGCCTCGTGTTCGGCTTCCTCCTCTTCCTCCAGCTTGTTCTCGAAGTAGCCGGAGAGGCCGCCGACGATCATGTAGGTGATCAGGCCGAGGACGCCGGAGACCAGGACGGTCTGCGCCTTGTCCACATGGGCGCCGCCGTGCTGGTGGGCATGGGTGGCGAAGGTCATCGAGGTGATGACCAGGATGATCAGCGCGATGCACGCGGACAGCATGTCGATCTTGCCGAGCTTGGCGAGCGGACGCTCCAGCCAGGCGAGCCACTTGATGTCGCGGTCCTCGAAGATGAAGTCGAGGAAGATCATCAGGAGGAACATGCCGCCGAAGGCCGCGATGGACGGGTGAGCGTCCGTGACCAGCTGCTGGTACATGTCCTTGTCGTTCATGGCGAGATCGACGGCCTCGATGGGCCCGATCTTCGCGCTGATCGCCACGATGACCACGGGGAAGACCAGGCGCATGCCGAACACGGCGATGAGGACACCGACCGTGAGGAAGATCTTCTGCCAGAAGGCATTCATCTTCTTCAGGATTCCGGCGTTGACCACCGCATTGTCGAAGGAGAGCGAGATCTCCAGGATCGACAGGATCGCCACGATCCCAAAAGCGGGCCATCCCCCGTAGAACACCGCAGCGGCCAGACCGAGCGCAGTGACTGCGAACGACCAGCCGAAGGTTTTGAGAACCACTGGCACCCCATCGTCTTGTACGGCTTTACGAAACGTTGACCCCGAAGTCTAGAGCGATGCCCCGCAGGCCCGACGCGTACCCCTGGCCTACCGCACGGAACTTCCATTCCCCGCCGTACCGATAGACCTCGCCGAAGATCATCGCCGTTTCGCTGGAGGCGTCCTCGGTCAGGTCGTAGCGGGCGAGTTCCTGGTCGTCCGCCATGTTCACCACACGGATGAAGGCATTGCTCACCTGGCCGAAGCTCTGCCGGCGGGTGTCCGCCTCGTGGATCGAGACCGGAAAGACGATCTTGTCGACCTGGGCCGGGACCTTGGTGAGGTCGATGATGATCGACTCGTCGTCGCCTTCACCCTCGCCGGTGAGGTTGTCCCCGGTGTGTTCGACGGAGCCCTCGGGGCTCTTGAGGTTGTTGTAGAAGACGAAGTACTCGTCCCCGAGCACCCGGCCGCTGTTGCACAGCAGCGCGCTGGCGTCGAGGTCGAAGTCCGCCCCCGTGGTCGAGCGCGCGTCCCATCCGAGACCGACCAGGACCCGGGTGAGGTTGGGTGCGGCCTTGGACAGGGAGACGTTGCCCCCCTTGGCGAGTGTGACGCCCATGATGTGGTCCTCCCCGGACGACGTGGTGGTGTGGCACGGCCACCTGCACATGGTGGCAAAGCCGGACCGGCGCCGTACACACGGGTGCACGGCGCCGGACGGAAGAACTTCTTCGGGCTCGGGCCCTGGATCGGGATCAGACGTTGACGCCGAAGTCCTGCGCGATGCCGCGCAGGCCCGAGGCGTAGCCCTGGCCGATGGCACGGAACTTCCACTCCGCGCCGTTGCGGTACAGCTCGCCGAAGACCATGGCGGTCTCGGTCGAGGCGTCCTCGGAGAGGTCGTAGCGGGCCAGCTCGCTGTTGTCGGCCTGGTTCACGACGCGGATGTAGGCGTTGCGCACCTGGCCGAAGCTCTGCTGGCGGCTCTCGGCCTCGTAGATCGAGACGGGGAAGACGATCTTGGCGACATCGGCCGGGACGCCGACGAGGTTGACCTTGATGGCCTCGTCGTCGCCCTCGCCCTCACCGGTGGTGTTGTCACCGGTGTGCTCCACCGAGCCGTCCGGGCTCTTCAGGTTGTTGAAGAACACGAAGTTCGAGTCGTTGGCGACCTTGCCCTGGTCGTTGGTCAGGATCGCGCTGGCGTCGAGGTCGAAGTCGACACCGGTGGTGGTGCGAGCGTCCCAGCCCAGACCGACGATGACCGCCGTCAGGTTAGGCGCGGCCTTGGTCAGCGAGACGTTGCCGCCCTTGCTGAGGCTGACTCCCACGGGTCCTCCATTGGTATGTGTGTGGGGCGGGAGCCCCGTCGTGCGGTTGCTACCTGGATCAACGCTTCGATCCTAGTGACGGGTTCCCGCCCGCAGGCTGTTTTCCCGCGACGGGCCCGCCGCGGGACCTCAGAGGCTGTCGAGGGCCTTGATGTACTCGTTCAGGTCACGCGCGTCGGGCAGCCCGTTGACGACGCTCCAGCGCACGACGCCCTCCTTGTCGATGACGAAGGTGCCGCGGACCGCGCAGCCCTTGTCCTCGTCGAAGACGCCGTAGGCGCGGGAGGTCTCGCCGTGCGGCCAGAAGTCGGACAGCAGCGGGTAGTCCAGGCCCTCCTGCTCCGCGAAGACCCGCAGGGTCGGCACGGAGTCGTTGGACACGGCCAGGAGCTGCACGTCGTCGTTCTGGAAGCGGGGCAGCTGGTCGCGCAGCTCGCACAGCTCACCGGTGCACACCCCGGTGAAGGCGAACGGGTAGAAGAGCAGCACCACGGCCTTCTCCCCCCGGAAGTCGGAGAGCCGCACGGTGGCGCCGTGGTTGTCCTTGAGCTCGAAGTCCGGGGCCTTGTTTCCGACCTCGATCGCCATTTTTCGCATCCCTTCGTTCCTGCGTTCCCGCAGGGGGCTGTTCGGGTGAGACCCAGCGTAGGCGGGCACCGGTGCGCGGAACGCGCACACCCCGCCGACCGGGGGTGATCCGGGTCGACGGGGTGTGCGTCCGCTGGGGTGCGGAGTACGGCTCAGCGCTTGGCCTTGGCGGCCTTCGGCGTCACCAGCTTGGTGGAGGTCCACTCCTTGCCGACGGGCAGGCCCTTGGCAAGCGAGAGGCCGGCCGTCTCGGCGGCCTCGCTGATGTCGCTGGCCTCGACGTAGCCGTCACGGCCCGTCTTGGGGGTCAGCAGCAGGATCAGTGCGCCGTCCTCGACCAGCTCGGTCGCATCGACCAGGGCGTCCGTCAGATCGCCGTCCTCGTCGCGGAACCACAACAGCACCGCGTCGGCGACGTCGTCGTAGTCCTCGTCGGCGAGCTCGCTGACGAGCTTCTCGACGGCGTCACGGAATTCCTGATCGACGTCGTCGTCGTAGCCGATCTCCTGGACCACCTGTTCGGACTGGAAACCCAGCCGGGCGGCCAGGCTCTCCGCGTGGTCCGCGGTCGCGCTCACGGGGTGCCTCCTGCTCATGTTCGGTGAATGTCTTTCGGCGGCGCGCGTACGCGCAGCATTGGGCGTAGTCCACACGGGAGCGGCGGATCGCGCAAGTACCCGGCCGCCGAGACCGTCGAAACGGTGACGATTGCGGCCGTCTCGCCGCAACTTTCAGGCTTCCCCGGTGCACCACTGGTGATTCATCCCACACCATTCCAGCTCATTCGGCATCGCATGAGGACTTTCCTACCTGTTTGAGGGACGAACGGCCTTACGAACCCACTGATCATCCTGGGCGTAAGGTTGCGATTTGGCCCGACCCCCGGCCCGGCCGGGCGGACGCTCCTCTCCCGCTCCAGGTGTTACCCAGTGGTAGAGGTGAAGATTTCGGCCGGGCGTAAGACCATGGGAGGCGGCGACCCAAGGCACGACTCCCCCGACAGCGAAGGAACAGCGTGGCTTCCGCATCCGATCGCAATCCGATCATCATTGGCGGCCTGCCGAGCCAGGTCCCGGACTTCGATCCGGAGGAGACGCAGGAGTGGCTCGACTCCCTGGACGCCGCCATCGACGAGCGGGGCCGTGAACGGGCCCGCTACCTGATGCTGAGGCTGATCGAGCGGGCCCGCGAGAAGCGCGTGGCCGTGCCCGAGATGCGCAGCTCGGACTACGTCAACACGATCGCCACCAAGGACGAGCCCTTCTTCCCCGGCGACGAGGAGATCGAGCGCAAGGTCCTCAACGCCACCCGCTGGAACGCCGCCGTCATGGTCTCGCGCGCCCAGCGTCCCGGCATCGGTGTCGGCGGCCACATCGCGACCTTCGCCTCCTCCGCCTCCCTCTACGACGTGGGCTTCAACCACTTCTTCCGCGGCAAGGACGAGGGCGACGGCGGCGACCAGATCTTCTTCCAGGGCCACGCCTCGCCCGGCATCTACGCCCGCGCCTACCTCCTGGACCGGCTCTCCGAGCAGCAGCTCGACGCGTTCCGGCAGGAGAAGTCGAAGGCCCCGTACGGACTGTCCAGCTACCCGCACCCGCGGCTGATGCCGGACTTCTGGGAGTTCCCGACCGTCTCGATGGGCCTCGGCCCCCTCGGCGCGATCTACCAGGCGCGGATGAACCGGTACATGGAGGCGCGCGGGATCGCCGACACCTCCAAGTCACACGTCTGGGCGTACCTCGGCGACGGCGAGATGGACGAGCCGGAGTCGCTGGGCCAGCTGTCCATCGCCGCGCGCGAGGGCCTGGACAACCTGACCTTCGTGGTGAACTGCAACCTCCAGCGCCTCGACGGCCCGGTGCGCGGCAACGGAAAGATCATCCAGGAGCTGGAGTCGCAGTTCCGCGGGGCCGGCTGGAACGTCATCAAGCTGATCTGGGACCGCTCCTGGGACCCGCTGCTGGCCCAGGACCGCGACGGCATCCTGGTCAACAAGATGAACTCCACCCCGGACGGGCAGTTCCAGACGTACGCCACCGAGTCCGGCTCCTACGTCCGCGAGCACTTCTTCGGCGGCGACCAGCGGCTGCGCGCGATGGTCGAGAACATGACGGACCAGCAGATCCAGCACCTGGGCCGCGGCGGTCACGACCACAAGAAGGTCTACGCGGCCTACGCGGCGGCCAAGGCCCACAAGGGCCAGCCGACGGTGATCCTGGCGCAGACGGTCAAGGGCTGGACGCTGGGCCCGAACTTCGAGGGCCGCAACGCCACGCACCAGATGAAGAAGCTGACGGTCGACGACCTCAAGCGCTTCCGCGACCGCCTGCACATCCCGGTCACCGACGCGCAGCTGGAGGGCGGCGCCCCGCCGTACTACCACCCGGGCCGCAACTCGCCCGAGATCCAGTACATGCACGACCGCCGCAGCGCGCTGGGCGGCTACGTGCCCACCCGCGTGGTGCGCGCCAAGCCGCTGCAGCTGCCGGACGACAAGACGTACGCGGCCGCCAGGAAGGGCTCGGGCCACCAGTCGATCGCCACCACCATGGCGTTCGTCCGCATCCTGAAGGACCTGATGCGGGACAAGGAGATCGGCAGGCGCTTCGTGCTGATCGCCCCCGACGAGTACCGCACCTTCGGCATGGACGCGTTCTTCCCGAGCGCCAAGATCTACAACCCGCTGGGCCAGCAGTACGAGGCGGTCGACCGCGACCTGCTGCTCGCGTACAAGGAGTCCCCGACCGGCCAGATGCTGCACGACGGCATCTCGGAGGCGGGCTGCACGGCCTCGCTGATCGCCGCGGGTTCGGCGTACGCGACGCACGGCGAGCCGCTGATCCCGGTCTACGTCTTCTACTCGATGTTCGGTTTCCAGCGCACGGGTGACCAGTTCTGGCAGATGGCCGACCAGCTGGCGCGCGGTTTCGTCCTGGGCGCGACCGCCGGCCGGACCACCCTCACGGGTGAGGGCCTCCAGCACGCCGACGGTCACTCCCAGCTGCTGGCGTCGACCAACCCGGGCTGCGTGGCGTACGACCCGGCCTACGGCTACGAGATCGCGCACATCGTCAAGGACGGTCTGCGGCGGATGTACGGCCCCGACGCCGAGGACGTCTTCTACTACCTGACGGTCTACAACGAGCCGATCCAGCACCCGGCCGAGCCGGCCGACGTGGACGTGGACGGCATCCTCAAGGGCATCCACCGGGTCTCGACGGGCACGGCCGGCGCGATCGGGGCGCAGATCCTGGCCTCGGGCGTGGCGGTGCCGTGGGCGCTGGAGGCGCAGCGGATCCTGGCGGCCGACTGGAACGTGCGGGCGGACGTCTGGTCGGCGACCTCCTGGAACGAGCTGCGCCGCGAGGCCGTCGAGGTCGACGAGCACAACCTGCTCCACCCGGAGGAGGAGCAGCGCGTCCCGTACGTGACGCGGAAGCTGTCGGGCGCGGAGGGGCCGTTCGTGGCGGTCTCGGACTGGATGCGCTCGGTGCCGGACCAGATCGCGCGCTGGATCCCGGGGACGTACACCTCGCTGGGCGCGGACGGCTTCGGTTTCGCCGACACGCGCGGCGCGGCGCGCCGCTTCTTCCACATCGACGCCCAGTCGGTGGTCCTGGCGACCCTCACCGAGCTGGCCCGTGAGGGGAAGATCGACCGCTCCGTGCTGAAGCAGGCGATCGACCGGTACCAGCTGCTGGACGTCACGGCGGCCGACCCGGGCGCGGCGGGCGGCGACGCGTAGCCCTCAGCGGGGCGCGGGGTCACTCTTGCGAGGGGGCGCCGGGACACCTGTCCCGGCGCCCCTTACCCGTTCTTTACGATATTGGGCATGGAACAACCCTCCCGCCAGGCACGGTGGGAGCGCCGTACGCAGGTCCCGCTGCTGGTGCTCGCCGTGGCCTTCGCCGTCGCCTACGCCGTGCCGATCGTGGCCCCCGACGCGGGCGAGGGGGTGCACCGGGCCTGTACCCACGCGGAGTGGGTGGTGTGGGCGGCGTTCGCGGTGGACTACATGGTGCGGCTGGGTCTGGTGGCGGACCGGCGGGTGTTCGTGCGGACGCACTGGCTGGACCTGGCCGCGGTGGTGCTGCCGCTGGTGCAGCCGCTGCGGCTGCTGCGGCTGGTCGCGACGCTGATGCTGGTGGGCCGGCGGGCCCGGATGGCCCCGCAGGTGCGGCTGACGACGTACGTGGCCGGGGCCGTGGTGGGGCTGCTGATGTTCGGCTCGCTGGCGGTGCTGAGCGTGGAGCGGGACGCCCCCCAGGGGAACATCAAGAACCTGGGCGACGCGGTGTGGTGGTCCTTCACCACCATGACGACGGTCGGGTACGGGGACCACTCCCCCACCACGGGCCTGGGCCGGCTGGTGGCGGTGGGGCTGATGCTGTCCGGGATCGCCCTGCTCGGTGTGGTGACGGCGAACATCGCCGCCTGGTTCATCGCCCGTTTCGAGCGGGACGACCACGTGGAGCGGCTGCAGCTGGCGGTCCTGCGCGAGCTGCAGGACGAGGTACGGGGGCTGCGGCACGAGGTCGCCCGGCTGGGCGGCGTCCCGGGCCCGATGCCCGCCCGGGCCGCCGCCGACGCTTCCCCCTCCCCCTCCCCTTCCTCCGCAGCCGCAGCCGCAGCCGCAGCCTCCGCCGACCCGGCGGGGGTTACGTCTCCCACACCTTGAACGCCCTGACCTGGTACGGCGACTGGGGCAGCAGGACCCCGTCGCCCGGGTAGGTCTGGAACTCGCCGGTCTCCGCGCACACGTCCGACTGGTACGTGGTCACCGGGCGCCCGGTCCGGTTGATGAGCGACTGGTAGTTCCCGGCGGGCAGTGCGGTGCAGCTGTTGATGGAGAGGGTGCTGAGGTCGTAGGTCTGCTTGGTGCCCTTGAAGTCCGGCTTGGCCCACAGGCACAGCTCCCCCGTGGCGCAGGACGGCGCGGCCGCCGCGTGGGCGCCCGTGGCGGTGCCGGGGACGAAGGCGGTGGCGGCCAGGAGGGCGGCGGCGAGGGTGGCGGCGCGAGCGGTGGTCCACGTACGCATGACGGAATCGTCTCCTTGTTGACGGCCGGGCCCCGGACGGTTTCCGAAGGCTCCGTGGCACCACGCTGACCTGCGGCGACGGTCGAGCGGAAGGGGCTGCGGACGGGTCCACCCTGATAGGCGACAGCCCCGCCGGAACCGTCCGGCGGGGCTGTGGGGGAAGCGGGGTTGACCCGGCGGTAACGGCCGGGCGGGTGACTCAGATGTGGGCCGCGCCCGCTCCGGCGCCGGCGTTCGCCCCGCGCTTGGTGAAGCAGGCCACGATCGCGGCGAGGACCGCGACGACGCCCGCCACGGTGAAAGCGGTGCTCATGCCGGACACGAAGGTGTCGTGGGCGACCGAGGCGATGGCCCGGGCGACCGGCTCGGGGGCGCCGGGCGGCACCGGGGCGATGCCGACCTGGACCCCCTTCCCGGCGAGGTCGAGCTGCTCCGGGGTGAGCGGGGGCAGCTGCGCCCGCGTCCAGTTGTCCCCGAACGTGTCACTGACCTTGGCCGCCATGACCGCTCCGAGGACGGCGGTGCCGAGGCTTCCGCCGACCTGCATGGCGGCCTGCTGGAGCCCGCCGGCCACGCCCGAGAGCTCCAGCGGGGCGTTGCCGACGATCACCTCGGTGGCGCCGACCATGACGGGCGCGAGGCCGAGGCCGAGGAGCGCGAACCAGAGCGACATGGTGAGGGTGGCGGTGTCCGGGGTGAGCCGGGCCATCCCGAAGCAGGCGACGGCGGTGGCGACCATGCCGGCGACGAGCGGGACGCGCGGGCCGACCTTGGTGATGGCGGCGCCGGCCAGCGGCGAGCCGATGATCATCATGCCGGTGAGCGGCAGCAGGTGCAGACCGCTGTCGACGGGGCTCATACCGTGCACGTTCTGCAGGTAGAAAGTGACGAAGAAGAGCCCGCCCATGAAGGCGAAGGCCATCAGGACCATCAGGACCGTGCCCGCGGACAGCGGCAGCGAGCGGAACATCCCGAGCGGGATCAGCGGCTCGGAGACCTTGGACTCCCAGACGGCGAAGAGCACGAAGCAGAGGGCCGACCCGCCGAGGAACAGCAGGGTCCGGGTGTCGCCCCAGCCCCACTCGGCGGCCTTGATCAGGGCCCAGATCAGGGAGAACATCGCCACCGACAGCAGCACGATGCCGACGAGGTCGAAGGAGCGCGGGGCGTTCTCGGCCCGGTGGTCGAGCAGGATGACCAGGCCGAAGAGCAAGGCCACGATGCCGACGGGCACGTTGATGAAGAAGACGGACTGCCAGCTGACGTGCTCGACGAGCAGGCCCCCGACGATGGGCCCGGCGGCCGTCGAGGCGCCGATGACCATGCCCCAGATGCCGATGGCCATGTTGAGCTTCTCGGCGGGGAAGGTGGCGCGCAGCAGGCCGAGGGCCGCGGGCATCAGCAGGGCGCCGAAGACGCCCTGGGCGACGCGGAAGCCGATGACCAGGCCGACGCCGGTGGAGAGGCCGATCGCGGCCGAGGAGAGAGCGAAGCCCGCGATGCCTATGAGGAAGGTCTGGCGGTGTCCGAAGCGGTCGCCGAGCTTGCCGGCGGTGATCAGCGAGACCGCGAGGGCCAGCAGGTAGCCGTTGGTGATCCACTGCACCTCGGCGAGGGTGGCGCCGAGGTCCTTCTGGATGGCCGGGTTGGCGACGGCGACGATCGTGCCGTCGAGCGTGACCATCATGACCCCGACCGCCACGGCGAACAGGGTGAGCCACGGGTGGCCGCGCCATCCGGTGCGACCGGGCGCGGGGTCCGATGCCTTGGCGAGGGTGATCTGACTCGTCATGCGGACAGGCTAGTGACAGCGACTGACACTTCACAAACGGCTCAACGGGACAGTCGCTGTCAGGTCGGTCACAGGTACCCTGACCGCTCACTCAGCGTCAGAGAGGACCCCTCGGTGATGACCGACCTGCGGCCGGCACCGGACGCCCCGGCGACCGGTCTGCGCGAACGCAAGAAGCGGCGCACCCGGGACGCACTGCTGCGCGCCGCCCTGCTCCTGTTCGTCTCCCAGGGCTACGACCGGACGACGGTGGACGAGATCACCGATGCCGTGGAGGTCTCCCAGCGCACGTTCTTCCGCTACTTCGCGAACAAGGAGGAGGTCGCCTTCGCCGTCCAGGACCTGGTCGAGTCGCACTTCGTCGCCGCGCTGCGGGCCCGCCCGGCCTCCGAGGGCCCCGTGGAGGCCATGCGCGGCGCCGTGCTCGCCGCCTGGGACACGGTCGAGGAGGCCATCTCCGAGGTGGTCCCCGTGGACCTCTACATGCGGGGATACCAGCTGATCGAGTCCACTCCCGCCCTGCTCGCCGTGCACCTGCGGCGCTCCACCGAGCTGGAGGAGCGGATCGCCCGGCTGATCGCCGACCGCGAGGGGCTGGACCTCGACGCCGACCCGCGCCCCCGGGTGGCGGTGGCCGCCTTCTGCGGCGTGATGCGCGTCACCGGGCGGCTGTGGGGGCAGGGCGAGGACACCAGCGTGGAGGCGATCCGGCGGATGACCGAGGCCTATCTGGATCAGATCCGTCCGGCCCTTGCAGCCCACTGGAAGCGGCCTGCGGCGGCGTCCCGGGCCGCCCCCGCCGGCTCCGCCACCGGGGTCTGAGGCGCCACCGCGCCGGGGGTCCGGACCGCAACTCACCGTAACCGGACGGGTGGTGCGTCCCACGGCCGGCCGTGAGACCTGTCACCCGGGGCACCGTCGGCTCCAGCCGTCTCCTACGCTGGCTCCAGTGAACCTGCCCGGCCGCCACGCCCCTCCCTCCGTCGAAGCCGACGACACCGCCGACGCCCTCGCGCGTCCGGCCGCTGTGCGCATGATGCTCGCGCTCGCCGTCGTCTTCCTCATGCTGGCGACCACCGGCTGGACCGCGGTGCACCCGCCCGAGGCGGGCACCGCGCCGCGGGCCGCCGCGCTCGCCGCGTGGTCCGCGGCCCGGATCGACGGCCGGGCCGTACCGGCCGCCGACGCCCCCGTGCGGACGGTGGCCCGCTTCTTCGCCGACCTCGACACCGCCCAGCGCGTCCGCCTCGCCGACGGCTTCCCGCTCGTCGTCGGGAACCTCAACGGGGTCCCGGCCGAGACCCGCTACCGGGCCAACCACAACTCCCTCGTGCAGGCCGCACGGGTCGAGGAGGCCCGCGGCCGGGACGTGGCCCTGACCCCGTCCGACCGTGCGACCGCCGTGCGCCGGGCCCACCGCTTCGAATCGCTGGCCGAGCCCGGCCGGCAGATCCTCGTCTTCGACCCCACCGGGGCCGGCCTCGCCGCCGAGGTCTTCGGTGACCTGCGGGCCGCGCGCCGGGTCTCGGTGATCGTCCCCGGCGTCGACACCGACGCGGTCACCTTCGAGCGCTCCACGCGYCGCCTCACCGCCCCCGTCGGCATGGCCCAGTCCCTCTACGAGGCCGAGCGCGCGGCCCGGCCCGGCGAGCAGAACGCCGTCATCGCCTGGGCGGGCTACACCGCGCCGACCGGGCTCGGCGTGGACGCGGCGACCGGCCGGCTCGCCGTCCAGGGCGCCACGCGGCTGGAGGCGCTGACCGCGGCCCTGCCGGGGAACGCCCGCGTGGCCCTGTTCTGCCACAGCTACGGATCGGTGGTGTGCGGGGTGGCCGCGCACCGGCTGCCGGACCGGGTGACCGACCTGGTGGTGGCGGGAAGCCCCGGCATGCGGGCCGAGAACGCCGCCGATCTGCACACCTCCGCGCGCGTCTGGGCGATGCGCGACGAGGGCGACTGGATCGCCGACGTACCGCACCTGGAGGTCGGCGGTCTGGGCCACGGGGCCGACCCGGTCTCCCCGGACTTCGGCGCCCGGCTGCTGTCCTCGGCCGGGGCCAAGAGCCACACCGGCTATTTCGAGCCAGGGACGTCCTCCTTGGACAATTTCGCCAAGATCGGAACCGGCGCCTTCGGTTCCGTCGCATGTGCGAGCGGCTCCGACGACTGCCGACGAGGAATTTCCGGCCCGGAAGGGCACTGAGGGCGCCCTCCCCGCCCGGCGGGCGTAGCGAACGGAAAAATCGTCCCTGCCGACCGGGGGGACGCGCGGGGGCGCCTCCCTTTACGATGTGCCGCATGGGTGACGTACTGGCCGGAAATCATGCCGTCTGGGAGTTCGACTCGGACTCGGTGCTCATCCGCTTCGCACGGGGGATGCGGACTCCACGGCTCTGGAACGCGCTGGGTGAGCGCAGGATCCCCCTGGAAGCGTTGTCCGGGGTGAGTGTCGAGGTGTCCGCGGGCGGCCGGCGCGACGCGGTGGTGCTGCGCGCCGTACCGCGTCCGGGAGCCGATCCGCTGATGGAGGCTGCCGCCGGGCAGCTCAAGGAGGCCTGCGACCCGTACCGGCTCACGCTCCCCGCGGACCGGGCGGACGGGGCCGAGGCCTTCGCCGAGGCCCTGCGCGGCCGGCTCGGGCGCGACGCAGACGAGCCCGCCGACCGCTTCCTGGTCGAGGTCCCGCAGCCGCCCCTCCAGCTGAAGGCGTACGACGCCCGGGTGGGCTTCGACGGCTCGGCGGTCACCTTCCACTGGTCGCGCACCGGCGCCTCCAGCACCAAGTGGCGGTCCGGCGACCAACGCTTCGCCCTGACCTCCCTGTCCGGCGTCGAGTGGGTCTCCCCGGAACGCCCCGGCGCCGGGTACCTGCGCCTGCTGCCCCGCGACCCCGCCCCCGGGGTCGGGGACCCCCGCGCCGACCACGACCTGGCCGCCGCCGTGTTCGGGGTCGGGTACGGGGCCGTGCACGAATCGCTGCCCTTCGCCGCCGCCGTCCTCGCGGCCCTGCGCGCCCGCACCCCCGTGGCCTCCCTGCCGCGAGCCCGCTCCGGCGAGGACGGCCGCCTCCAGCACCTGGGCGAGCTCTACGGAGCGGGCCTGCTGACCGACTCCGAGTACGCCGCCCTGCGCGACCGCCTCGCCGCGGACGCGTAGCCAGCGGGCGGCGTTCGGCGACGGGCCGCGGCCCGGTCCTACTCCTCGCGCGCCGCCGAGCTGAAGGTCATGTCCGGGTAGCGGTCCCCCGCGACCCGGCCGGCGATCGGCTCCAGCAGCGCGAGCTCCGGCGCGCTCAGCGTGATCCGGGTGGCCGCGGTGTTCTCCGCGACCCGCTCCGGCTTGCGGGTGCCCGGGATCGGGACCACCGTCAGGCCGTGCACCGCCGCCCGCTGCTGCACCCAGGCCAGCGCGATCTGCGCCGGGGAGGCCCCGTGCGCGGCCGCGATCTCCCGGACCGGGTCCAGCAGCGCGGCGTTGGCCTTCGCGTTGTCCCCGGTGAAGCGGGGCTGGTGCTGCCGGTAGTCCCCGGCCGCCAGGTCTGCCGCCGCGTCCGCGAAGGCGCCCGTCAGGAAGCCCCGCCCGAGCGGGGAGTACGGCACGAAGGCCACGCCCAGTTCCGCCGCCGCGCCCACCGCGCTGCGCTCCACGTCCCGGCTGAACAGGGACCACTCCGACTGCAGCGCCGCGATCGGGTGCACCGCGTACGCCTCCCGCAGCTCGGCCCCCGTGACCTCGCTGAGCCCGAGGTGGCGCACCTTCCCCTCCTGCACCAGCTCGGCCATGGCGCCCACCGACTCGGCGAACGGCACGGCCGGGTCACGGCGGTGCATGTAGTAGAGGTCGATCACGTCCACCCCGAGCCGCCGCAGGCTGTCCTCGACGGCCCCGCGGATGTACGCGCGGTCGTTGCGGATGCCCCGGTACGCCGGGTCGTCGGCGCGGCGCTCCAGGGCGAACTTGGTGGCGAGGGTGATCTCGTCCCGGTGGGCGGCCACGAAGGGCGCCAGGAACTCCTCGTTCGCCCCGCTGCCGTAGGCGTCCGCCGTGTCGAAGAGGGTGACCCCGGCGGCCAGCGCCGCGTCCAGGGTCGCTCGGGCCGCCGTCTCGTCGGTGTCCCCGTAGAACTCGCTCATGCCCATGCAGCCGAGGCCCTGGACGCCGACGACCGGTCCGCCCCTGCCCAGTTCGACCCGCTCGATGGTGGTGCGCTCCGTCATGACTGTGCCTTCCCCGTGGCCGTGTTCAGCGTGTTCATCGCATACATCTCGATCTTGCAGTCCAGTACGCCCAGCGCGTCGGTCAGCTCCGCGAGGCGTGCCCGCACCTCCCGGCGCGTGTGCTCCAGCAGGGCGCGGCGCTCGTCGACGGTGTGGTCGCCCTCCCGGACGAGCTCGGCGTAGCGGACCATGTCCGCCACCGACATCCCGGTCGCGCGCAGCTTGCCCACGAAGGCCAGCCAGCCGAGGTCCTTGTCGGTGAACCGCCGCTGTCCCGAATGGGAGCGGTCCACGTGTGGCATCAGCCCGATGCGCTCGTACCAGCGCAGCGTGTGCTGGGTCAGCCCGGTCCGGGCCTCGACCTCGCTGATCGTGTACCGCGTCTGCGTCAGGCTCTGGCTCATGGCCTCAACGCTAAAACCCTGGAGTGCACTCCAAGCAAGTAGGCTCGGCCGCATGGAGAGCCTGGATCCCGTCAACACCCTGGACAGCCTGCGGGCCATCGAGACCTGGCCGGTGCCGACCGCCGCGGCCGCCGTCGTCCGCGCCGACGGGAGCCTGGCCGGCTCCCACGGGCCGCTGGACCACCGTTTCCCGCTGGCCTCGGTCACCAAGCCGCTCGCCGCGTACGCCGCCCTCGTCGCGTACGAGGAAGGGGCCGTCGAGCTGGACGAACCGGCGGGCCCCGAAGGCTCGACGGTCCGTCACCTGCTCGCGCACACCAGCGGACTGGCCTTCGACGAGCACCGCTCGATGGCCCCGCCCGGGGAGCGGCGGCTGTACTCGAACGCCGGTTTCGAGGTGCTCGGCGACCATCTGACCAAGGCCACCGGGATCCCCTTCGCGGAGTACCTGCACCAGGCCGTCTTCGAGCCGCTGGGCATGACGTCGACCACCCTGGAGGGCTCGCCCGCCAAGGACGGCGTCTCCACCGTGTCCGACCTGGTGCGCTTCGCCGCCGAGCTCCAGGCGCCCCGCCTGCTGGACGTCCGCACGGTCGCCGAGGCCACCTCCGTGGTGCACCCGGGCCTCAAGGGCGTCCTGCCGGGCTTCGGGCACCAGTCCCCCAACGACTGGGGCCTCGGCCTGGAGATCCGCGACGGCAAGTCCCCGCACTGGACGGGCACCACGTCCTCCCCGCGGACCTTCGGCCACTTCGGCCAGTCCGGCACCTTCCTGTGGGTGGACCCGGACGCCCGCGCCGCCTGCGTGGCCCTGACCGACCGGGCCTTCGGCCCCTGGGCGGTGGAGGCGTGGACCCCCTTCACCGACGCGGTCCTCGCGGAGCTGCGCTCGGCCTAGGCTAGGCCGGGAGCTCCCAGATCAGCAGCTCYCCCGGGGACCCGGCGGTGATCTCCAGGCCCTTCTCGCCGGTGATCCGCGCCGAGTCCCCGGGACCCAGCTCCGCACCGTCGAGCCGCAGGTCCCCGCGCACCACGTGCAGGTAGACCCGTTCCGCGTCCGGTACGGGCACCCGCTCGCCCGCGCCCGGCCGCCGCACGTGCAGCACCGCTCCGGCCGCCGGGACCTCGTAGGGGGTGCCGTCCGCGAGGCCGCGTACGACCTCGTACGCGGGCTCCCCGCCCGCCGTCAGCGGCGCGAGCCACATCTGCACGAACCGCAGCGGGGCCGCGCCGTCGTTGCGCTCGACGTGCCGGGCACCGGCGCCGGCGCCCAGCCGCTGGACGTCGCCGGGGCGGACCACGCCGGTGTCGCCGGTGGTGCTGTCCCGGTGGGTGAGTTCGCCCTCCACCACCCAGGTGACGATCTCGGTGTGGCTGTGCGGGTGCTCGTCGAAGCCCGATCCGGGCGCGAGGCGCTCCTCGTTGCAGGCCAGCACCGGGCCGAAGCGGATGTTGTCCGGATCGTAGAAGGACCCGAAGGAGAAGGCGTGGCGGGTGCTGATCCCGGCGCCCGCGTCCCCTCCGTCGTACCGGTCCGCAGCACGGCGTACATCAATCATGGGGGCCACCGTAGCCCCCGTCCGGGGGCCCGCCGCGGACCCGCGTCCGCGCCGGGGCGCTGATAAGGCAGTCTTGTCCCGTGCCCCAACCCGAACGTGAGCAGTCCCCCGAGACCCGTCCCGCGCATCCGCCCCACCCCCACACGGCGACGCTGCGCCGGCTGGAGAAGTCCTCCGGCCGGCTCGCCGCCAACGCCATCGCTCGGATGGACGAGACCCTGCCGTGGTACCGGGCGATGCCGCCGGAGAACCGGTCGTGGATCGGCCTGGTGGCGCAGGCCGGCATCGCCGCGTTCACGGAGTGGTTCCGGCACCCGGAGACCCCGCAGGCCATCTCCACCGACGTCTTCGGGACGGCTCCGCGCGAGCTGACCCGGGCGATCACCCTGCGCCAGACCGTCGAGATGGTCCGTACGACGATCGAGGTCATGGAGGCCGCGATCGACGAGGTCGCGGCCCCGGGCGACGAGTCGATCCTGCGCGAGGCGCTGCTGGTGTACGCCAGGGAGATCGCCTTCGCCACCGCCCAGGTGTACGCCCAGGCGGCCGAGGCCCGGGGGGCGTGGGACGCCCGGCTGGAGTCCCTGGTCGTCAACGCCGTGCTGTCGGGCGAGGCCGACGAGGGCGCGCTGTCGCGGGCGGCGGCCCTTGGCTGGAATTCGCCGGAGCACGTGTGCGTGGTGCTGGGCACCGCGCCGGACGGGGACAGCGAGCTGACGGTCGAGGCGATCCGGCGTGCGGCCCGCCATCACAAGCTCCAGGTGCTCACCGGTGTGCTCGGCGACCGGCTCGTGGTGATCGCGGGTGGCAGCGACAACCCGATGCAGGTGGCGAAGTCCCTGATCGGCCCGTTCGCGGCCGGTCCCGTGGTGGCCGGTCCGGTGGTGCCCGACCTGCTGAACGCGACGAAGTCGGCGCAGGCGGCGGCGGCCGGCCTCAAGGCCTGCACCGCCTGGCAGGACGCGCCGCGGCCGGTGCTGGCGGACGATCTGCTGCCGGAGCGCGCGATCGCCTCCGATCCCTCGGCCAGGGAGCAGCTGGTGGAGGAGATCTACAGACCGCTGGAGGAGGCGGGCTCGGCGCTGCTGGAGACGCTGAGCGTCTACCTGGAGCAGGCGAGCAGCCTGGAGGGGGCCGCGCGGATGCTGTTCGTGCACCCCAACACGGTGCGCTACCGGCTCCGACGTGTGACCGACGTCACCGGATGGTCACCCTCCGACGTTCGTTCGGCGTTCACGCTGCGGATCGCCCTGATCCTCGGACGTCTGGCCGACGGAGATCCGCAGTCCTAGACTTTTGTCGGACATCAACAATTAGCCCGACGGTTCTTCGTCCCTGTCCCCACGGGCGGCGGGGACCGTCCACAAGAGAGAGTGTGAGGGTGCTCGTACTCGTCGCTCCCGGCCAAGGCGCTCAGACGCCCGGCTTCCTGACTCCCTGGCTCGAACTCCCCGGCGCCGCCGAACGCGTCGCCGGGTGGTCGGACGCCATCGGGCTCGACCTTGCCCACTACGGCACGAACGCCGACGCGGACGAGATCCGCGACACGGCCGTGGCCCAGCCGCTGCTGGTCGCGGCGGGCCTGCTGTCCGCTTCCGCCCTCGGTTCCCCCTCGGCCTTCGGCGCCGTCGCCGGGCACAGCGTCGGTGAGATCACCGCCGCCGCCTACGCCGGCGTACTGACCGAGGGCGAGGCGCTCTCCTTCGTCCGTACCCGCGGTCTGGGCATGGCCGATGCCGCCGCCGTCACCGAGACCGGCATGGCCGCGGTCCTGGGCGGCGACCAGGACGTGGTCGTCGCACACCTGGAGAAGCTGGGGCTGACCCCGGCCAACATCAACGGGGCGGGCCAGATCGTGGCCGCCGGCACCATGGAGCAGATCGCCGCTCTGGAGGCCGAGAAGCCCGAGGGCTCCATGAAGGTCGTCGCCCTCAAGGTCGCGGGCGCCTTCCACACGCACCACATGACGCCCGCGGTGGCCGCGCTGCAGAAGGCCACCGAGGCCCTCACGCCGGCCGACCCGACGGTGAAGTACGTCTCGAACCGGGACGGCCTCGTCATCGACAAGGGCGCCGACGTCGTCGCCCGCCTGGTCGGCCAGGTCGCGAACCCGGTCCGCTGGGACCTGTGCATGGAGACGTTCGCCGAGCTGGGCGTCACCGGGATCATCGAGCTCTCTCCCGGCGGCACCCTGACGGGTCTGGCCAAGCGCGCGCTGAAGGGCGTTCCGAGCGTGGCCCTGAAGACCCCGGACGATCTCGACAAGGCCGCCGCGCTCATCGCAGCGCAGGCGGCCTGAGAGAAGGAGCCCACAAGCATGTCGAAGATCAAGCCGGCCAAGGGCTCCCCGTACGCCCGCATCCTCGGTGTGGGCGGCTACCGCCCCGTCCGGGTGGTGCCCAACGAGGTCATCCTGGAGACGATCGACTCGTCCGACGAGTGGATCCGCTCCCGCTCCGGCATCGCGACCCGGCACTGGGCCTCGGACCAGGAGACGGTCGCCGCGATGTCCGTGGAGGCTTCCGGCAAGGCGCTCGCCGACGCCGGGATCTCCCCGGAGCAGATCGGTGCGGTGATCGTCTCCACGGTCTCGCACTTCAAGCAGACCCCCGCCGTCGCGACGGAGATCGCGCACCGGATCGGCGCGGGCAAGCCCGCGGCGTTCGACATCTCGGCGGGCTGTGCCGGTTTCGGCTACGGCCTGACGCTCGCCAAGGGCCTGGTGGTCGAGGGGTCGGCGCAGTACGTCCTCGTCATCGGTGTCGAGCGGCTCTCGGACCTGACCGACCTGGAGGACCGCGCGACGGCCTTCCTGTTCGGCGACGGTGCCGGCGCTGTGATCGTCGGCCCTTCGGACGAGCCCGCCATCGGCCCCACTGTCTGGGGTTCGGAGGGCGACAAGTCCGAGACGATCAAGCAGACCGTGCCGTGGGACGAGTACCTCGGCAAGGACGGCGGAGAGAAGTTTCCGGCCATCACGCAGGAGGGTCAGGCGGTCTTCCGCTGGGCCGTCTTCGAGATGGCCAAGGTGGCCCAGCAGGCGCTCGACGCGGCCGGGATCACCGCGGAGGACCTGGACGTCTTCATCCCGCACCAGGCGAACATGCGGATCATCGACTCGATGGTGAAGACTCTGAAGCTGCCGGAGCACGTCACGGTCGCCCGTGACGTGGAAACCACCGGCAACACGTCGGCCGCCTCGATCCCGCTCGCCATGGAGCGGCTCCTGGCGACCGGAGCGGCGAAGAGCGGCGACACCGCGCTCGTCATCGGCTTCGGGGCGGGGCTCGTCTACGCCGCGACGGTCGTTACCCTCCCCTAGGGCCCGGGATCCACTTCCCGCCCTGATCAACCCACTCAGCTATAGAAGGAGCGCCACATGGCCGCCACGCAGGAAGAGATCCTCGAAGGTCTCGCGGAGATCGTCAACGAGATCGCCGGCATCCCGCAGGAGGACGTCCAGCTGGACAAGTCCTTCACCGACGACCTGGACGTCGACTCCCTGTCCATGGTCGAGGTCGTCGTCGCCGCCGAAGAGCGCTTCGAGGTGAAGATCCCGGACGAGGACGTCAAGAACCTCAAGACGGTCGGCGACGCCGCGGACTACATCCTGAAGCACCAGGCCTGAGCCTGACGAGCGTTTGTCGCCACCTGGCGGTGGCGCCGTGACAATTCAGCACCCCCTTAGACGTGGAGAAAGAATTCCTGTGAGCCCGACCAATCGCACCGTGGTCGTCACCGGTATCGGCGCAACCACTCCGCTGGGTGGCGACAGCGCTTCGACCTGGGAAGGTCTGCTCGCCGGCCGGTCCGGCGTATCGCCCCTGGAGGGCGAGCGCTTCGCCGAACTGCCGGTACAGATCGCCGCCCGGGCCGCTGTGGACCCGAGCGAGGTACTCCCCCGCCCGCTGGCCCGCAAGCTCGACCGCTCGGCGCAGTTCGCCGTCATCGCGGCCCGCGAGGCCTGGGCCGACGCGGGTTACACCGCCCCGGCCGGCGAGGACGAGTCCATCGTCCCCGAGCGTCTCGGCACCGTGATCGCCTCCGGCATCGGTGGCGTCACGACCCTGCTCGACCAGTACGACGTACTGAAGGAAAAGGGTGTGCGCCGGGTCTCCCCGCACACCGTCCCCATGCTCATGCCGAACGGCCCCTCGGCCAACGTCGGTCTCGAAGTCAACGCCCGCGCCGGTGTGCACACCCCGGTCAGCGCGTGCGCGTCGGGCGCCGAGGCCATCGGCTACGCCGTCGAGATGATCCGTACCGGCCGCGCCGACGTGGTCGTCGCCGGCGGTACCGAGGCGGCCATCCACCCGCTGCCGATCGCGGCGTTCGCCAACATGATGGCGATGTCCAAGAACAACGAGAACCCGACGCAGGCCTCCCGCCCGTACGACAAGGGCCGTGACGGCTTCGTCCTCGGCGAGGGCGCGGGCGTCGTGGTGCTGGAGTCCGCCGAGCACGCCGCCGCGCGCGGCGCCCGGGTCTACTGCGAGGTGCTGGGCCAGGGCCTGTCCGCGGACAGCCACCACATCGCGCAGCCGGAGCCGACGGGCCGCGGTGTCGCGGCCGCCGTGCAGAACCTGCTCGACAACACCGGCCTGGACCCGGCCGAGCTGGTCCACCTGAACGCGCACGCCACGTCGACCCCGCAGGGTGACACGGCCGAGCTGAAGGCCCTGCGCAAGGTCCTGGGCGACGACCTCGACCACATCGCGATCTCCGCGACCAAGTCGATGACCGGTCACCTGCTGGGCGGCGCGGGCGGTATCGAGACCGTCGCGACCGTGCTGGCGCTGTACCACCGCATCGCCCCGCCGACGATCAACATCGAGGAACTCGACGACGACATCGACGCGGACATCGTGCGCGGCGAGCCCCGCAAGCTGCCCGTCGACGGCCCGATCTCCGCGATCAACAACTCCTTCGGCTTCGGCGGCCACAACGTGACGCTGGCGTTCCGCAGCGTCCAGTAGAGCGACCGGCACCACGAGAAAGGCCCACCCGGACACCGGGTGGGCCTTTCTCGTGGGCGGGGTCAGACGACCTGGTGGAGCCAGCGGACCGGGGCGCCCTCGCCCGCGTAGCGGAAGGGCTCCAGTTCGTCGTCCCAGGGTTTGCCGAGCAGTTTGGCGATCTCCGCCTCCAGGTCGGTCTCGCCGCGTGCCGACCGGGCGAGCGCGGCCCGCAGCCGGTCCTCGGGGATCAGGATGTCGCCGTGCATGCCGGTGACGGCGTGGAAGATGCCGAGCTCCGGGGTGGAGCTGTAGCGCTCGCCCTCGGCGGTCGGGCAGGGTTCGGCGGTCACTTCGAAGCGGAGCAGGTGCCAG
This sequence comes from Streptomyces sp. M-16, assembly GCF_052114405.1. NCBI lineage: Bacteria > Bacillati > Actinomycetota > Actinomycetes > Kitasatosporales > Streptomycetaceae > Streptomyces > Streptomyces sp. M-16. The sequence continues at coordinate 57,878 of NZ_JBFRER010000003.1, forward strand.
CCGCGCAGCGCGGAGGCGAGTTTCGAGGCGGTACCCGCCTCGGCCTGCCAGGAGAACTCGGCTCTCCAGGTGCCGGGGGAGGCGGGCTGCCTGATCCAGTCGAGGTTCACCCGCACCCCGAGCACGCCCGCAACAGCCCATTCCACGTGCGGGCAGAGCGCGCGCGGTGCGGAATGCACGTACAGAACTCCACGTGTCGTCACCGGGACCTCCAGTGTGGGACGAGGTCGGGAATAAACTCCAGAAAACGGACAGTATGTGACGTGATGTAATGTAACGGAAATTATTTGACATTGCGCTGCGGCACCTGCGGCCGAAACGCCACGGGAAAAAGCTACCGTGCGCCGGGGGTCATGGTGTGACGTACGGTCGCTCCGAGGCCCGTAAACGCGGAGCATTCACTCAGCAGGACGCCCCCGGAAGGACGTGGGGCCGACGAGGGAGGGACCAGTCGATGCGCACCACCGCTCCGCGCCGCAGCGTGCGCCGGACCGTCGCGGCGGCGGGCGTGGCGGTGGGCGTCCTGGCCGCAGTGGTCACCGGCTGTGACTCCGGGGGCGCGAAGCCGGCGGGCGAGCGGGGCGCGGGGGCGGGGCCGCGCTGGAACACCGCACCCGCGTCGATCGCGGCCGTCGGTGACTCCATCACCCGCGGGTTCGACGCCTGTTCGGTGCTGGCCGACTGCCCGGAGGTCTCCTGGGCCACGGGCGACGACCCCGCGGTGCAGTCGCTCGCCACCCGGTTGCTCGGTGCGGCCGAGGTACCCGCGCGCAGCTGGAACCTCGCGGTGACCGGAGCGCGGATGGCGGACCTGCCGGGGCAGCTCGCCTCGGCCGCGGAGCACAAGCCCGACCTGGTCACGGTGATGGTGGGCTCGAACGACGCCTGCCGGCCCACGGTTTCGTCGATGACCTCGGTGGCGGACTTCCGGGCCGGTTTCGAGCAGGCCCTGAGCGGGTTGCGGGCCGCCTCGCCGGCCTCCCAGGTCTACGTCTCCTCCGTGCCGGACCTCCAGCGGCTGTGGGAGCAGGGCAAGGACAGCCCGATGGTGCGGCAGGTCTGGAAGCTGGGGATCTGTCAGTCCATGCTCGCCGAACCGCTGTCGGGGGCGGAGGGCGCGACGGCCCGCCGGGAGAAGGTGCGGGCGCGGGTGGTCGAGTACAACGAGGTGCTGCGCGAGGTCTGCGCGAAGGACCGGCTGTGCCGCTACGACGGCGGCGCGGTGTTCCAGTACCCCTTCTCCGCGGAACAGCTCAGCCGCTGGGACTGGTTCCACCCGGGCCGGGACGGACAGGCGCGGCTCGCGGAACTGGCCCACCGCCAGGTGACGGCGGCGCAGCCCCCGCGTTGACGCGGAAGGACCGGGGGCGGGTGTCAGGGCCCGCCCCCGGTCCGGTTCACCGACCGGATTCATGGTTGTTTTCCGGCCATTTCGACCCTACGGCGTGTCGCGCCGGTCGGCGCCCGCCGCGCACCGGCCGAGCGGGTGCGCCGGGCGGCCGTTCACAGGTCGAGCGTGACGGTCAGCCGCGTGTCGGCGTGCGAGTGGCTCGCGCGCACCTCGTACGTCCCGCCGATCCGCCGCCAGCCGCTCGCGGCCTCGTCCCAGATCTCGAAGGCGCGGGCGGGCAGCGGGATCTCCACCTCGACGCTCTCGCCGGGGCCCGCCCCGACCCCCGCGAAGGCGGCCAGCCAGCTGGCGGGGCGTTCCACGGCGTCGGCCACGGGCGCCAGGTAGATCTGGACCACCTCGCGGCCCGGCCGGCCTCCGGTGTTGGTCAGGCGGACCCGGACGCGGTGGGCGGTGGCCTCCAGGGACTCGTAGGCCCAGTCGGTGTAGCCGAGGCCGTGCCCGAAGGGGTAGGCGGGGGTCACGCCGTGCTTCTCGTACGCCCGGTAGCCGATGTCGAGTCCCTCGCGGTACTCCAGGCGCCCTTCGGAGGGGAGCACGTCGGTGACGGGTGCGCCGGCGAGGGTGGCGGGCCAGGTGGTGGGCAGGCGCCCGCCCGGCTCGGCGTGCCCGAGGAGGACGTCGGCCACCGCGGCCCCGCCCTCCTGTCCGGGGAACCAGGTCAGCAGGACGGCGGCGACGTCCTCGCGCCACGGGAGTTCCACCGGGGAACCGGCGTTGACGACGACCACGGTGTTCGGGTTCGCGGCGGCCACGGCCCGCACGAGGTCGTCCTGACGGCCCGGCAGGACGAGGTCCCGGCGGTCGAACCCCTCGGACTCCACGCGTTCGGTGGTGGCGACGACCACGACTGCGGTGTCGGCGGCCCGGGCCGCCGAGACGGCCTCGGCGATCAGCTCGTCGGCGTCGCGCCGGGGGCCGAGGTGGAGCAGGGAGAACATGACGGCCTTGAGCGGCATCGCGCTCATGTCGGGGACCCGGTAGGTGAGCGAGACCTCGACGGGCTCTCCTTCGACGAGGGTCAGGCGGGCGCGTTCGCTGGGGGCGCCGAAGAACGCCTCGAAGGGGTCTGCCTCGTCGCCCAGCTCCTGGACCCCCTCCCACAGGACCCGTCCGCCGACGGTGAGGCCGAAGGCGCCCAGCCCCCGGGTGCCGAAGGCGTGCTCGCCGCTCTCGCGCGGCACGAAGGTGCCGGTGACCTCGATGCTCGCCAACGTCTCGTACGAGGCGTCGCCGGGCAGGTCCTCGCCGATCCACTGGACCTGGCCGCTGGGCAGGCGGCCCTCGCCCAGGACGGCCCCGGAGGTGTCCCGGCAGACGGCGCGCAGCGTGAAGCCCTGGTCGGCGGGGACGAGCTCCTCGCTCGGGTCGGCGCCGACGGTGTAGGTCAGCGCTCCGTCGGGGAGCGCGGCCGTGAGCCCGTCGAGCGGGGAGAGCACCCGCTCCGGGAAGACGGTGGCGGACCCGCCGCCGAGGACGCGGGCGTCGCGGGCGGCGGCGCCGCTGAGGGCGACGGTGCGGCCCGCACCCGCGTCGAGCGGCAGGGCGCCGGCTTCGTTGCGTACGAGGACGAACCCGCGCACGGCCAGCTCGCGGGCCAGGGCCTGCCCGTCGAGGGGGGCCGGCGGCTCGGCGACCACGGCGGGGGCGCCCTCCAGGAGGCCGACGCGGGCGGCGAGGCGCAGCACGTTGCGCACGGCCGCGTCGACGGCGGACTCGGGGACCTCTCCCGCCCGGACGGCGGCGGCGAGGGCGGGGCCGTAGACGGTCTGCGGGCCGGGCATGGCCACGTCCATTCCGCCGAGGATGCCCCCGGTGGTGGAGCGGGCGGCCGTCCAGTCCGAGACGTTGCAGCCGTCGAAGCCCCACTGGGCCCGCAGGACCTCGTTCACCAGGTACCGGTGCTCGGTCATGGTGGTGCCGTTGACCCGGTTGTAGGCGGTCATGATGCCCCAGGGGTGGGCGTTGGTCACGATCGCCTCGAAGGGCGCCAGGTACAGCTCGCGCAGCGGGCGCGGGGCGATGACGCAATCGACGGTGAAGCGTTCCGTCTCGGCGTCGTTGCCGACGAAGTGCTTGACGGTGGTGCCGACGCCGCCGTCCTGGACGCCGTTGACGTAGCCGCTGCCGATGGCGCCGGTCAGGCAGGGGTCCTCGGAGTAGCACTCGAAGTGGCGTCCGCCGAGCGGGGAGCGGTGCAGGTTGACGGTGGGGGCCAGCAGGACGTGGACGCCCTTGCGGCGGGCCTCCTGGGCGAGGAGCCGGCCGGCCCGGCGGGCGAGGGAGGGGTCCCAGGCGGCGGCGAGCACGGTCGGGGAGGGCAGGGCGACGGACGGGTCGTCCGCGGTCCAGCGCACGCCCCGCACGCCGACGGGCCCGTCGGACATGACCAGGGAGCGGAGCCCGATCTCGGGAACGGCGGGCAGGGACCACATGTCCTGGCCGGCCAGGAGGCGGGTCTTGGTGTCGAGATCCAGCTTGCCCAGCGCCGTTTCCACGGCGTCTTCGCGGGTGCGGTCGCGGGCTTGATCGGCATCGGTCACGGCCGTGCCTCCTCGTGAGTGCGGTGTGGTGCCCCCATCGTGGACCTCCACCCTGTAGACCGGTAGGGTTTGTAATCTTTTCGTGACATCCCTATGTCGTACGGTCCTTCTTGTGGGTACGAACGGAAGGGGTGCCGGGCGATGGCCAGGGCGAAGAGCGAGGAGCGGCGCGGCGAGATCATCCGCGCGGCGGTCGAGGTGATCGCGGAGCGCGGCTACCGGGGGGCCTCCCTGGGCTCCGTCGCCGAACGCGTGGGCCTCACCCAGCAGGGGCTGCTGCACTACTTCCCCACCAAGGAGGCCCTGCTCGTGGCCGTCCTGGAGGAGCGCGACCGCTGGGACACGGGCGGCGGCTCGCGCGCCGCCGCGGACACCTGGCGCCTGGACCTGCTGGCCTCGCTGGTGGAGTACAACGCCATGCGGCCCGGCATCGTGCAGACCTTCTCGGCGCTGCTCGGCGAGAGCGTCACCGACGGCCACCCGGCCCGGGAGTTCTTCACCGAGCGCTACGCCCAGGTGCGCGGGGAGATGACCGCCGTGCTGCGCGCCGAGTTCGGCGAGCGCCTCCCCTCGGGCCTCACCCCGGAAGAGGCCGCTCCGCTGCTGACGGCGGTGATGGACGGTCTCCAGTACCAGTGGCTGCTCGCCCCGGAATCGGTGGACATGCCCGGTGCGTTCCGCTCCTTCCTCACCCTCCTGCGCGGCCCCGCCGTCTAGCCCGCACGGCCCGCCGGGCATCCTGTCCCCCGACACCGGCCGGGGGAACTGGGGGGACACGCCGTGGGGTTGGAGAAGCGGGAGCAGGAGCGGGAGCGGGAGCAGCGGGGGGAGGGCGCCGAGGACGGGCCGCCGGAGAAGAAGGTGGCCTGGTCGGAGCTGTTCTTCGACCTGGTGCTGGTGTTCGCGGTGACCCAGGTCTCCGCACTGCTCCACCACGACCACGGCTGGGCCGGCACCGGCCGGGCCCTGATCGTCTTCGTGCCCGTCTACTGGGTGTGGGTCGGCAACACCGTCCACGCCAACACCCACGACGCGGAGCGGCCGGTGAACCGGCTCGGTCTGTTCACCGCCGGCCTGTGCGGCCTGATGATGGCCCTGGCCCTGCCCGGCGCCTTCGGGGACCGCGGAGCGCTCTTCGCCGGTGCCTACTTCTGCGCCCGCGTGGTCCTCGCCGCCCTGGCGCACGGCCCCTCCCGACGGCTGACCCCGACCCCGGTGACCCTGTCGGTGCTGATCAGCGGTCCGCTGCTGCTGGCCGGGGCCTTCCTCGACGGCGGGACCCGGACCTGGCTGTGGGCACTGGCCGCGGCCGTGGACCTGGCCGCGCCCCGGCTGACCCGCCGGGCCATGGTCCGGCTGGCGTTCGAGTCGGGGCACCTCGCCGAACGGTTCGGGCTGTTCGTGATGATCGCCCTGGGCGAGTCGATCGTGGCCGTCGGGGCACCGGTGGCCACCTCCCCCGAGCTGGGCGCGGGTTCCCTGACCGCCGTCGCGGTGGCCTTCACCCTGGTCTGCGGACTGTGGTGGGTGTACTTCCACCTGGCCGCGAGCGCCGTCCGCCACGGCCTGGAGACCGCCGCCGTACGGGCGGACGTGGCCCGGCAGGTCCTCTCGTACGGGCACCTCTCGCTGATCGCCTCGGTCATCGCGGTGGCCGTCGGCATGGCCGAGGCGGTGGCCCGCCCCGGCGAACGGCTCCCGCTGGGCGTCGCCGCCCTGCTGTACGGGGGCTGCGCGCTCTTCCTGGCCACCTTCGGGTACACCCGCTGGCACCTGTTCCGCTCCTGGTCACTGACCCGGCTGGGGGCCGCCGCGACCGTCCTGGCCGTGCTCCCGGTGGCGGCCCGGCTGCCCTCGCTGGGGGCACTGGCGCTGCTGTCCCTCCTGGTGACGGCCCTCAACCTGGCGGAACTGGCCCTCGTGCGCGCGAACGGCAGCCTCCCCGGCGGCCCGGCCCCCGAAGGGCAGCCCGCGGCGCCCGTTCGCTGACGGGCCGCGGGGCGGCCCTGACGGGCCTCCGGGACCGGGGGGGGCGGCCCGGCCCCGGAGCCGGCCGGACCGGCTGGCATCCTGAAGCACGTGAAGATCGCCGCCGCGCAGTTCTGCTGCGTCCCCGCCGATGTCCCCGCCAACGCCGCCGTGGCCGCCGAGCTGGCCGTGGCGGCCCGCGACGAGGGCGCCGGGCTGGTGGTCTTCCCGGAGTTCACGCTCACCGGGTACGAGCTGGAGGCGCTGGCCGGGGACCCGGGCCTGTGGCTGGACGGCCCCGACGACCCCCGCCTGGACGCACTGCGGTCGGCGCGGATCGCGACCGCCGTCAACGTCGCCCTGCGCACCGGGGGGCCGCGGCCCGCCATCGCGACCCTGGTGTACGACGCGGACGGCGCGCACGTGACGACGTACGCCAAACAGCACCTGTACCGTCACGAGCAGGGCGTCTTCGTCGCGGGCACGGCGGACGGGCGCTTCGAGCTCAGCGGGATCCGCTTCTCCCTCGGGATCTGCTTCGACAACCACTTCCCCGAACTGACCGGCCGCGCGGCCGCCGACGGCTGCCGGGTGCACCTGGCGAGCTCCCTGTACGGCACGGGCGACGGGATCGCCGAGCGGGCCGCCGTTTATCCGGGGATCGCGAGGGAGGCCGGCCTGTACACGGTCCTCGCCAACCACGTCGGCCGGGCGGGCCCCTGGACGGGCTGCGGCCGCTCGGCGGTGTGGGCCCCCGGCGGGGAACTGCTCGCCGAGGCCGGCGCCCACGCCCCGGGCTTGGTCACGGCCGAGGTCACCGCCGGCTGATCCCGGCTCGGGCGGAGTCCGGGATCAGGTGCTTGGCACCCCACTCGCCCAGCGACTCCAGCGCCGTGTTCAGGTCCTGGCCGAGGGGGGTCAGGGAGTACTCCACGCGCGGCGGGACCTCGTCGTGGACCTCGCGGTGGACGATGCCGTCCTCCTCCAGTTCGCGCAGCTGCGCGGCGAGCACCTTCTCCGACACCCCGGGGACCAGCCTGCGCAGCTCGCCGAAGCGGCGGCGCGGGGAACGCTCCAACTCCCACAGGACGGAGACCTTCCACTTCCCGTCGATCACGGACATCGCCGCCGCGATTCCGCAGTGATCCGCCCCGGGCCTTCGTGCCACCGCCATCGCGCACCCCTCCCACCTGTTCGCTCACCTCGGGGTAACCACCCACCTCGAAGTGCGTACTTGAGCGCTTCGCCGCCCGCCACCAGGCTAAACGGCATGACCGACATGCATGTGACGAAGCGTCCGCTCACCCTTCTCGGACTCGGCGGCATGGGCACCGCCCTGGCCCGCACCTGGCTCGCCGCCGGGCACCCCCTGACCGTCTGGAACCGCACCGCCGCCAAGGCCAGGGCCCTGGCCGCCCGCGGCGCCCGGGTCGCCGCGGACCCCGCCGGGGCCGTGGCCGCGAACGGCCTCGTCGTCCTCTGCCTGCTGGACGACGCGAGCATCGCAGCGGTGCTGGACGGGGTCGACCTGACCGGCAAGGACCTGGTCAACCTCACCACCGGCACCCCCGCCGAGGGCCGGGCCCGGGCCGCCTGGGCCCGGGAGCGCGGCGCCCGCTTCGTGGACGCCGGGATCATGGGCACCCCGACGATGATCGACACCCCCGGATCCGGCGCCTACGTCTTCTACAGCGGCTCCCGCGCCCTCTTCGAAGCCCACCGGGAGGTTCTGGAGGTCCCGGCCGGCGCCCGCTTCGTCGGCGAGGACCCCGGCCACGCGGCCCTGCACGACGTGGCGCTGCTCAGCGCGATGACGGGACTGTTCGCGGGGATCTCGCACGCCTACGCGCTGATCGAGGGCGAGGACATCGCGCCGGCGGCCCTGTCCCCGCTGCTGTCCGAGTGGCTGGGCGCCATGGGCTTCTTCGTCGGGAACGCCGCCGAGCGGCTGACCTCGCGGGACTTCACCTCCGGGGTGGTGTCCAACCTGGCCATGCAGGTCGCGGCCGGCGGCACCCTCCTGCGCACGGCCGAGGGCCAGGGAGTCAGCACCGAGCTGATCTCCCCGTACCTGGACCTGATGCGGGAGCGGCTGGAGGCCGACCCGGTCCGTCACGGCGCGGAGGACACCGTCGGGGCGATCACCCTGCTGCGGCGCGGCGTCGCGTAGGGCGCGTCCCCGGCCGGGGGCGGTCCTACGGGTACGAGGGCGGAGGCGGCCCGAAACCGGGGGCCGGGGGCTGGGGGTGTGCGGGGGTCTGGGGATAGGCCTGGGGCTGGGGGTACGCCTGAGGCTGGGGATACGCCTGCGGGTACGCCTGGGGCTGCGGGTACGCCTGCGCCTGCGGGTATCCCGGGGCCTGCGCCGGAGCCGGGGTCCAGGCGGGCGCGGGGGCCTGCCCACGGCCCTGGGCCCAGCCGTCGCCGCCCGCGCGCCCCGGGGCCTGCGCGGTGTGGGGCTCCCCCTCGCGCTCGCCGGCCGGCTCCCCTTCCCGCTCCCCGTCCTCGCCGGTCAGCTCGCGCGCCATCAGGGTCGCCCCCGCCACGGCACCCGGCATCAGGAAGACCGCGACCAGCGGGATCAGGAACACCAGCACCAGCGGCACCCCGAAGCCGAGCGCCAGCGCACGCCGTCCACGCAGCAGGGCCAGCTGCTCGTCGAGGTCGACGCGGCGCCGCTGGAAGGCGACGGAGGTGAGTTCCTGGGTGAGGAAGAACCCGGAGACGAGGAAGCCGATCACCGGGACGACGGTCTGGCCGACGACCGGGATGAGGCCGAGGGCGAACAGCAGGATCCCGTAGAGCAGCACGCGCACCAGCAGCCGCAGGCTGTCCCGGGCGGAGATCCCCAGGTCCTCCCAGAACGAGCGCCCCGACTCGGGGACCTCGCCGCCCTCGGTGCGGTCGACCTGCTCGGAGAGGGACTCGTAGAAGGGCTGGCCGACGAGCAGGGTCACGGCGGTGAAGGTGATCACCGTGAGGAACAGCCCGAGGGAGATGACCAGCGCGGTCAGGAAGCCGCGGAAGAGGCCGAGCCAGGGCGAGGACCAGTCCGAGGCGAAGGGCGTGGCCCAGGCGGTGAAGTCGTCGGCGCCGTAGAAGAGCCCGGTCAGGGCCGCGGCGTAGAGCAGCAGCGAGACCAGGCCCGGCAGCAGGCCGAAGCCCAGCCATCGGCCGTTCCGGAACACCCATCCCTGTCCGGCAAGCAAGTACCGGAATCCCCCCGCAAGATCACGCATGGAGGCAGTTTAAACGGCGGAGGCCGCACCCCCGAGAGGGTGCGGCCTCCACTCGCGTTCCGTCAGGACACGGACGCGGCCTGCGGGTCAGGCGATGTTCAGCTCGACCGAGATGTTGCCGCGGGTCGCCTTGGAGTACGGGCAGATCTGGTGGGCCTTCTCGACCAGGTCCTTGGCGGTGGCGGCGTCGACGGTCGGGATCGAGGCCGTGATCTTGACGATGATGCCGAAGCCCTCGTCGTTCTTGCCGATGCCGACCTCGGCGGTCACGGTGGAGCCGGCGACGTCGACGTTCTCGTTGCGGGCCGCGACGCTGAGGGCACCCTGGAAGCAGGCGCTGTAGCCGGCGGCGAACAGCTGCTCCGGGTTGGTGCCGGCGCCGCTGCCGCCGAGCTCCTTCGGCGGGTTCACGACGACGTCGAGCTGCCCGTCGTTGGTGGCGACGCGGCCGTCACGGCCGTTTTCGGCGGTGGCGACAGCGGTGTACGCGACGTCGGACTGCGTGATGGACATGAAGTGGATCCTCCAGATGAATCGCCGCGATGCGCGCCCACGATCGCGACGGTGTGGAGTGAGCCTAACCGGTGAAAGAAACGATCATCTTTCCGGTGTTCTCTCCGCGCAGCATTCCGAGGAAGGCGTCGGCGGCGTTCTCGACGCCCTCGACGACCGTCTCGTCGTAGCGCAGCTCGCCGGAGGCCAGCCATCCGGCGACGTCCTTGACGAACTGCTGCTGGAGCCCGTAGTGGTCGCCGACCAGGATGCCCTGGAGGCGCAGGCGCTTGCCGATGACGGCCATGAGGTTGCGCGGGCCGGGGGCGGGCTCGGTGTCGTTGTAGCCCGCGATGGCCCCGCACAGGGTGGCGCGGCCGTGCACGTTCAGGGCGGAGATGGCGGCTTCCAGGTGGTCCCCGCCGACGTTGTCGAAGTAGACGTCGATGCCCTCGGGCGCGGCGGCCCGCAGCTGCTCGGCGACGGGGCCGTTCTTGTAGTTGAAGGCGGCGTCGAAGCCGTACTTCTCCGTGAGCAGCGTCACCTTCTCGTCCGAGCCGGCGGAGCCGATCACCCGGGAGGCGCCCTTGATCTTCGCGAACTGGCCGACGAGGCTGCCGACGGCACCCGCCGCGCCCGAGACGAAGACGGCGTCGCCCTCCTTGAAGGAGGCCACCTCGAAGAGGCCGGCGTAGGCGGTCAGGCCCGGCATGCCGAGGACGCCGAGGTAGGCGGAGAGCGGGGCGAGGGAGGCGTCGACCTTGACGGCGTGCTGCGCGTCGAGGTCGGCGTACTCGCGCCAGCCCAGGCTGTGCAGGACGTGGTCGCCGACCGCGAAGCCCTCGGCGGCGGAGGCGACGACCTCGCCGACCGCACCGCCCTGCATCGGCTCGTCGAGCTCGAAGGGGGGGATGTAGGACTTGGCGTCGTTCATCCGGCCGCGCATGTAGGGGTCCACGGACATGTGGAGGTTGCGGACCAGGATCCGGCCGGGGGCGGGCTCGGCGGAGACGGGCGCCTCGCGCAGGGCGAAGTCCTCGGCGACCGGCCACCCCTGCGGACGGCGGACGAGGTGCCACTCGCGGCTGACGGCGGGGATCTGAGACATGCGGAACTCCTGGGGGAAGCTGTGCTGGGCGAAGGAATACTTCACAACGTGAAACAACCATGCTCCTGGATATTTCATGTTGTCAAGTAAATGGGTACGCTGGATCCATGCCCAGTCGTCGCGCAGACCCAGTGACCGTCGAGGTCGTCGAGCTCATCGGCGATGTCGTGGCCCGCTACCACACGGAATACGAGGACGCGGCCGCCAGCCACCAGCTCACCGGCGCCCAGGCCAGGGTGCTGACGCTGCTGTCCCTGGAGCCGCTCCCCATGCGCCGCATCGCACAGAAGCTGCGCTGCGAGCCCTCGAACGTGACCGGCATCGTCGACCGGCTGGAGACCCGCGGCCTGGTCGAACGCCGCCCGGACCCGGCCGACCGCCGGGTGAAGCTGGCCGCCCCCACCGATGAGGGGCTCCAGACCGCGGAGCGGCTGCGCGAGTCGCTGGACTTCGCGCGCGAGCCGCTCGCCGGGCTCTCCGTCGAGGAGCGCACGGCCCTGCGGGACCTGCTCCGGCGGATGCTGGCCTAGCGGACCCCGGCACCCGCGGGCACCGGCCCGCGCCCCGCAGTCCTCGTCAGGGCAGGGCGCGTCAGGGCAGTCCTCGTCAGGACAGGCCGCGTCAGGGCAGTCCTCATCAGAACAGGCCGCGTCAGGACAGGCCGCGTCAGGACAGCCGCGTCAGGACAGCCTGTCAGGAGCAGCCGAAGAACCAGAACACGCAGGTCTTGGTCGGCTTCGGCGTGGGCGTCGGCGCGGGGGTCGTCGCGGACGGCTTCGGGGGCTTCCCGGGCGGCTTCGCCGTGCCGGTGGCACCGGGCCCGGGCCGGCCCGACGTCGACGGCCGTACGGACGCCCCGTCGCCGGGAGCACCCTGCGACGGCCCCGCCGTCCCGGTGGCGGAGGCGCTCACTCCCGCCGACGGCTGCGCGGACCCGCTCGGCCCACCCCCGGCCCCGGCCGGCTTCGCCGCCCCCGCGGCGGCCTTCGCCGAAGGCAGGGCCGACGGCGCGGCGGGCCCGCCCCCCAGGCTGGGCAGCGGCTCCGGATCCTTCGGGCCGTCGTCCGTCAGCACCACCTCGGCCGCCCGGTCGACGCCCTCGTCGCCCGTCACGATCCGGGCCACCGCCATCGAGCCCCCGGTCGCCAACAGCAGCCCGAGGCCGACCGTCAGCACGGTCCGGCGGCGTCTGCGCTGGGTGACGGCCCTGCGGCGGGTGCCCGCGCGCCCCTCGTTCGGCGTCGAGAGCACCACGAGGGAGTCGGCGAACACCTCCGCCAGGGCGGGCTGCGGGACCGGCGGCACCGCGGGGCCGGGCGGCGGGGCGACCGTCAGGTACTCGGCCGGAGTTCCGCACCCGGCGCAGGCGAGCGCGCCGTTGAGGTGTCTGTGGCAGGCGGGGCAGTAGTTCATGGCGCCCGCAGGCTACGCCGCTCTCGGCAACAACGGCATTCCGGGAACGTAAGGATCCTGTGTGGAATCGTTGCCTCCATGACCGCGACCCCGGGCTCCTTCGGTCCCGCCGCCTTCCAGCTGGTACTGCTGCGGCGGATGGCGGACTTCCAGCCGGACCTGGCCGAGGAGGCCCGGCTGCGCCTCGGCGCCACGCTCGCCGAACAGCGGGAGGCCAACCGGCGCTGGCAGGCGATGGTCCGCTCGCCACGCTCCCGCGGGGCCCTGGCCCGCTACCGGTCGGTGCTGGGACCGCCGGAGTCCGCCGAGCGGCGCCGGATCGGGGACCTGGAGTGCGAGGCGCTGCTGTGGCCGGTGCCGCTCTGGCCGGGGCTGCGCTTCGAGGTGCTGGCCGCGCCGGACGGGGCGGTGTGGAACGAGTGGCTGGTCCGGGCCCCGGGCGCACCGGGGCCCGCCCTCACGGCGGCCGAGGACCTGCGGCCCTGGTCGGCGACGGTGGACGAGGTGGCGCGGGCCTTCCCCCCGGCACGGCCGATGGAGGGCACCGCGCCGACCCGCTGGCGCCTGGCGTTCGCCGCGTCCGGGCGGCCGCTGGTCGCGGAGTTCACGTACGGCCTGCTCCAGCGGGTACAGCCCGGAGACGCGGCACGGCCCGAAGGACCGGCCGCCTGACCGGACCCGGCCGGCCTGCCGGAGGGCCGCAGGACCGCGGGACCGGGGCCGCAGGGCCGCGGGACCGGGGCCGCAGGGCCGCGGGACCGGGGCGCCTAGGAGGCGAGGAAGGCCCGGACACCGGCCGAGGTGGCCTCGTCGCCGAGCAGGTCGTTGTGCTTCAGGCAGCCGACCGGCGTGTTGAGGGCCCCGGCGAGCGGGACACTGTCGTCCGGATTGACCACCTCGTCGCACGCCGACCAGAACGTCGCGTACTTCACCGCGCCCGGGGTCTCGTCCCCCGAGGCCAGGTTCCTCACCACGTACGACCCGGGGGTCATGTCCCGGCACGCCTGGTCCCACAGGGCGCACGCCCAGGCGGTGGAGGTGCCGTGGTTGGGGCCGGCCAGGGAGACCCAGTGGTCCACGGCCGCGGCTCCGCCCCCGAATTTGACGTACCAGCGGCTGACGAGCGATCCGAAGGAGTGGCCGACGATGTCCACCCGGGCGGCGCCGGTCTGCCGGCGGACCTGGTCGACGTAGGCGGCGAGCCGTCCGGAGAGCACCTCGTTGACCGACTGGCGGGTGTCGTAACCCCAGGAGAAGAGCTCCGAGTCCGCGTACCCGTCGGCACGCAGGTCCTCGCGCAGGGCGCCCCAGACGCCCGGGTCGGCGTTGTAGCCGTGGACGAAGACCACCGGAACGCGCGGCGCGGCCCGGACGGCCGGGGCGTCCTGCGCGTGGGCCGGGACGGGCGCGAAGAGGGCGAGACAGAGGGCCGGGAGGGCCAGGATCGCCTGGCGGGTCGTCAGCATCGGGTCCCCTTTACCTTGTTACGCGCCGGTAGCGCGGGCGGTGCGCGCATGGTGGTGCCTGTCGGTACAGAAATCCACCCCCGTGCAGCACCCCGGGACACACGCGCCCCACCCCACCCGGAGCATTTCAACGGGCGGGTTGACCCATTTACCCGAGAAGATATGAATTGCGACCGGCAATCGCCGGTCTTCTTGCGTCAGCGCACTCGGGAGGATCTGCCGTGACCGTCAGTCTTGAGCAGTTGCGCCGCTGCCACGTCGCCGTCGACCTGGGGGCCGCCAGGACCCGCGTCTACGTCAAGGGAGCCGGACTGGTCGTCGACGAGCCCAGCGTCGCCGCGGTGAACACGCGGACCGGCGCGCTCATCGCCGTCGGCTCCTTCGCCGAGCGGATGACGGGCCGCACGCCCGACTACATCCGGGTCGTACGGCCCGTCTCCGGCGGCACCGTGGTCGACATCGAGATGGCCCAGCGGATGCTGCGTCACCTCCTCGGCGAGAAGCTGCGGCGCGCCCTGCGCCGCAAGCCCCGGCTGCGGGCCGCCGCCTGCACCCCGCACGACGCCGACCCGCTCGCCCAGCGGGCGACCGTCGAGACCCTCGTCGGACTCGGCGCCCGCCGCGTCGAACTGGTCGACACCCTGATCGCGGCGGCCGTCGGCTGCGGCCTGCCCGTGGAGCAGCCGACCGCGACGATGATCATGGTGTGCGGGGCGGCGGCCACCCAGGTGGCGGTCCTCTCCCTCGGCTCGATCGTCACCGCCGAGCGGATCCCCGTCGGCGGCGAGGCCATCGACCACGCCGTGGTCCAGCACCTGCGGCACGCGCACGAGCTGATGCTGCCGAGCCAGGCGGTCCGCCCCCTGCAACTGGCCCTGCACGGCAACGGCATCACCGCCGAGGGCCCGGCCTCCACCCTCATCCACGGCCGCGACGTGGCCACCGGACTCGCCCGCTCCGTCCACGTGGACACTGCGGCCGTCCGGGACGCCATCCACACCCCCCTGACCGCCGTGCTGGACGGCATCGGCAAGATCCTCCGGGAGTGCCCGCCCGACCTGGTCGCGGACCTGACGGACCGGGGGATCATGATGGTGGGAGGCAGCGCCCTGCTGCCGGGCCTGGACCAGATGCTGCGGGACGCGACCGGAATGCCCGTGGCCATCGCGGAACGGCCCGACGTGTGCGCCGTGATGGGTCTCGGCGCGATGCTCGAAGGAAAGATCGCCCCCATGGTCCTCAACCCGCTGTCCGAATGACGCCGGACCCACAGAATCCGCAACCCCGGCCGGCCACGCCCCCGGCACCGGAAGAGCCACCGGAAGAGCCGTCCAGCCTGCCCGTGCTCCTGGAGGCGGTCCTCAACGTCGGCTCCGAGCTGGAGCTGCGGACCACCCTCCAGCACATCGTGGAGTCCGCCGCCGAACTGTGCGCGGCGCGGTACGGCGCGCTCGGGGTCGTCGACCCCGAGCGCGCCCGGCTGACCCAGCTGTTCACCGCCGGGATGAGCGAGGCCGAACGGGCCGCCATCGCCCGCCTGCCCGACGGGCGCGCCGGCGTGCTTGGCGCGCTCGTCGACGACCCGCGGCCGCTGATGCTGGACGACCTGACGAAGGACCCCCGCTCGGCGGGCTTCCCGGCCGGCCACCCGCCCATGCGCAGCTTCCTCGGCGTGCCCATCCGGGTGCACACCGAGGTGTTCGGCAACCTCTACCTCACCGAGAAGGCCGGCGGCGGCCCCTTCACCGAGGAGGACCTCGCGCTGGTCCGGGTCCTGGCCTCACAGGCGGGCATAGCGATCGGCAACGCCCGCCTCTACGAGACCGCCCGCCGCCGGGAGCGCTGGATCGAGGGCGCCGCGGCCGTGACCACCACCCTGCTGGCGGGGCGTCCCGCGGCCGACGCCCTGATGTGCGTGGCCGAACGCGCCCGGCTGCTCGCGGACGCCGCGGCCGGGGTGGTGCTCCAGCCGACCCCGGAGGGCGGCATGGAGATCGTCGCCGCCTCCACGCACGGGGACCCCGGCGACCTGGTCGGCACGGCCATCGCCCCCGGATCGGCGGTGCTGGAGCAGCTCCTGGGCGGGGAGCCGGTCTTCATCGAGGACTCCGCGACCGATCCCCGGATGACCACCCACGTACGGGAACGCTTCGGCCCCAGCATGATGCTGCCGCTCCAGAGCGGCGGCCAGCTGATCGGCACCCTCGCCCTGCCGCGGGCCCGGGGCGGGCCGGCGTACGACGCGGTGGACCGGCTGCTGGCCGCGCAGTTCGCCTCGCAGGCGGCGCTGGCCCTGGTCCTGGCCGACGCCCAGCACGACCGCGAACAGCTCGCGGTGTACGAGGACCGGGACCGGATCGCACGCGACCTCCACGACCTGGTGGTACAGCGGCTGTTCGCCACGGAGATGATGCTGGAGAGTACCCGGCGGCGCTCCTCGAACGCCCCGTCGGGGGACACGGTCGGGGAGGAACTGAGCCGGGCCGTGGACGAACTGGACTCCACCATCCAGGAGGTCCGCACGGCCATCTTCGCCCTCCAGCAACCCCCGAGCGACGCCCCCGCGACCTTCCGGGGCCGGGTCCTGCGCGAGACCGGCGGGGCGGCGGTGCCCCTGGGCTTCCAGCCGTCGGTGCACTTCACGGGGGCGGTGGACGCACTGGTCCCGGATCCGGTGGCGGGCGACCTGCTCTCCGCCCTGCGCGGCGCCCTGGCCGCGGCCCACCGGCGCTCGGGGGTCACCTCCATCCAGGTCCGGGTGGACGCGACCCGGACCCGGGTCCGCCTGACGGTCACGGACGACGGCCGTACGGAGGCAGGGGCGCGGGGGACGACGCTGCGGTGGGAGTCGGCGCTCTAGGAACGGCGGCTCCGCCGGTCGGCGGCGTCGTCCGCGGGGCCGCCCCGGAGCTGGCGCCAGTGCGTGCGGTACAGCACGAAGTAGAGGGCCACCACCAACGCGCACACCTGCATGCCGAGGCCGAGCATCAGGAAGGACCGCTCGCTCGCCACCAGCGTGTTCAGGTAGCCGAAGTTCATGCCGAAGAAGCCGGTCAGGAACGACAGCGGCAGGAAGATCACCGAGACGATGGCGAGTCGGTTGATCACGAGGTTCTGCCGGTCGGCGACGAGCGAGGCGTAGCTGTCGGCGGCCCGCCGGGTCTCCTCCCGCAGGGCCTCGATCTCCAGCACCACCAGCTGCACGGTGCTCTCGTGCTGGCGGTTCAGCGCCAGCCGCTCCTCCGGGATGTCGTGGTAGGCCATCCTGCGACGCGTGAGGAACTCCTGGGCGACCGCGGCGTAGGGGAGGAAGGCCCGGTGCAGCCGGGCCGAGCGGCGCCGCAGATCGGCCAGGCGCTGGACGTCCCTCGGCTCCCAGTGTTCGAACATCGCCTCCTCCACGTCCTCGACCTCCAGCAGGGCTTCGGAAGCGGCCCGGCGGAAGCCCTCCAGCGCACCGTGCAGGAAGAGGAACGCCGTGGTCACCGGGTCGGAGGGCGGGGTCTTCGGCAGCTGCTCGACGAAGTCGTCGATCAGAGCGACACGACCGTGGTGGACCGTGACGAGGAAGCCCTCGCTCGCGAGCAGGTGGATGCGGGTGACGCGGCCGTCGTCGATGACCGGTACGACGCACCCGGCGGTGCCCTCGTGGTAGGCGGCCCGCACGGGTTCGCGGGCCCTGCCGAACCATCCCCAGACCTCGTCGTCCAGCCCGAGCCCGACGGCGAGCGGCTGCTCGCCGGACGAGGGCTCCTCGCCCAGGTCGATGTCGACGATCACGAAGTCGGAGGCCGCGAGGCGCTCCCGGGCCCGGGACAGGTCCGTGCGCGTGACGACGCCCTCCGGCATCGACACCACCGTTACGATCATCGCCCCTCACCGAGGATGACAGTGCGCCGCCGGGCAGACGGGTACGCCCCGGCTCCCCTCTTCCTGTCCCCCCGCTCCGGTCACGGGCGCGGGACGCCCCGGCCCCCGAACGTCCGACGTCCACCGGCACGCTACCGCCCGACCCGGGCGGGGCCGCGGTCCTGGCCGCCGGGTCGCGGACATCCGGGCGACATCACCCGGCCGGGTGCCTCGTGGCGGCCCGCAGCGCGATCCGGGTACTGGACTGCGCCACCCCGGCCTCCCGCTTGAGCCGGCGCAGCAGCGCGTCGAGCGCGGCGGGATCCGCGGCCCGCGCCCGCACGAGGTAGTCGTACTCCCCCGTCACGTGCACCACCTCGGTGATCCCCGCGAGGGTGGCGACCCGCTGCTCGAACTCCTCGTTGGTCGTGTCCTGCCGCAGGACGAGATCGATGAAGACCACGAGCCCGCCCCGGGTGTCGGCGGCCGGATCCACGATGACGGTGAACCCGCGGATCACCCCGTCCCGCCGCATCCGGCGCACCCGGTCGGCGGTGGCGTTGGCACTGAGCCCGACGCGGACGCCGAGGTCGCGGTACGAGATCCGCGCATCCTGCTGCAGGATGCCGAGGATTTCCCTGTCGAGGCGGTCCATACCGCGATTCTCGCAGCCGGAGCCGATAAGGGCCGCCCACCGGGCGCCCCCGCCCCCCACCCTCCCCTCCATGAGCGAACTCTTCTCCCCCGCCCTGTCGGGCGCGGTCGCGGGCCTGGGCGTGGCGATGCCGATGGGCGCGATGAGCGTGCTGCTGCTCCAGGAGGCGATGCGCCACCGCCGCACGGCGGTGGCCGCGGCGGCGGGCATCGCGGCGGTCGACCTGGGCTACGCGGCCCTGGCCACCGCGGTGGGACCGTGGGTGGCCTCCCGGGTCTCCCCCGTCGAGGCCTGGATCCGCCTCGCCGCGGCCGCGGTCCTCCTGTCCATCGCCGTCCACGCCCTCCACCGTTCCGCCCGCCCCGCCCCCGCTACCCCTTCGGCCCCGCCGCCGCACGAGGCCCGGGACCCGGGCGCCGGGGCCGGGGCCGTCAGGGCGTTCGGCCGGTACGTCGGCCTCACCGCCGTCAACCCCACCACCGCCCTCTACTTCGCCGCCCTCACCACCGCCCAGGCATCCGCCCTCACCACCCCCGCCCCCGCCACCGCCTTCCTCGTCGGCGTCGCCGCCGCCTCCCTCCTGTGGCAGCAGACCCTCGTCGCCCTCGGCGCCTTCGCCGGCCGCAAGATCTCCCCCGCCGCCCGCGCCTGGACCTTCCGCCTCGGATACGGCCTCGTCGCGGCCTACGCCCTGAAGATCGCCTTCCCCCTGCCGGACCTGGCATGACCCCATAGGGTGAATCCGTGACGACGACCCGCCTCTCCGCCCGCGCCGCCATCGCCGCCCTCGCCGACCCCGGCAGCTTCACCGAACTCCCGGCGCCCCGGAGGGAGTCCGCCGACGACGGCCCCCTCGGCTGGACCGGCTACGACGCCTCGCGCGCCCGCGCCACGGCCCGTACCGGCGAGCAGGAGTCCGTCGTCACCGGCACCGCCCGCGTCGGGGGCCGCGAAGCCGCCCTGATCGCCTTCGAGTTCGGCTTCCTCGGCGGGTCGCTCGGCGAACGCACCGGGGACCGCCTCGAAGCCGCCTACGCCCACGCCCGCGCGCACCGCCTGCCCCTGGTGTCCCTGATCGCTACCGGCGGCTCCCGCATGCAGGAGGGCATGCTCGCGCTGACGCAACTCCAGCGCGTGGCCCGGCAGTGCGTGCTGACCCGCGCCGCCGGCCTCCCGCAGATCGCGGTGCTCCGCGACCCCACCACCGGCGGCGGCTGGGCCACCCTCGGTGCGGGGGCCGACGTGGTGCTCGCGCTGCCCGGGGCCCAGGTCGGCTTCGCCGGGTCCCGGGTGCGGCCGGCGGACGCCGATCCGGCGGCCTACACCGCCGAGGGGCAGTACGCCGCCGGGCACGTGGACGCCGTCGTGCCGCCCGGGGAGCTCCCGGCCGTCCTCGGGGACTGGCTGCGCGTACTGGCCGCGCCCCGCGCCACCGCGCCCGTCGAGCCCCCGGCCGCGCTGGCCGGCGTAGCGCCCCCGGAGACCGGCTGGGACGCCGTCCGGCAGGCCCGGCACCCGGACCGCCCGCGCGCGCAGGCTTACCTGGAGGCGTACTTCGAGCTGCGCCTGCCCCTGCGCGGGGACCGCTCCGGCGGGGCCGACCCCGGCATGCTGTGCGGGATCGGGCTGCGCGGGGGCCGGGCCGTCGCGTACGCGGCCCAGTGCGGCACCGCCACCCGCCCGGCGGGCTACCGTACGGCGGCCCGCGTGATCCGCCTCGCGGACCGGCTGGGGATCCCGGTGCTCACCCTGGTGGACACCCCGGGAGCGGCCAACGACGCCGCCGCCGAGCACGCGGGCGCCGGCCCGGCCATCGCCGACACCTTCGCGGCGCTCGCGGCGGCGACGGTCCCGGTGACCACCCTGCTCATCGGCGAGGGCGGCTCGGGAGGGGCGCTGGCCCTGGCCGCCCCGGGGAACACCTGGGTCACCCCCGACAGTTACTTCTCCGTCATCGCCCCGGAGCTGGCGGCGGCCATCCTCAAGCGCCCTTCCGCCGAGGCCCCCGCGACGGCGGACCAGCTCCGCATCCGCCCCCAGGACCTGGTCGCCCTGGGGGTGGCGCGGGGCGTGGTGGCCCCGGCGGCCGGCGTCTAGAAGCGGCGCGGCAGCTTCACGTCCACCCTGTACAGCCGGGTGATCTGCTGCGGGAACTCGTTGTCGTCGCTGGCCAGCAGCAGCGACCCGGGGCCCGGCCCCGGCCCGGCCCCGGCCGCTGCCCCGCCGCGGGCTCAGGCCTGCGGGGAGCGGGCGTCGTAGCGGGCGAAGGCGCGCCAGCGCGCGGCGAGCAGGCCCAGCACCAGCACGCAGCCCAGGCCCCCGCCGGTGATGGCGACGGCCGGAGAGGTCAGGTCGGCGACGGTTCCGGCGAGGAAGTCCCCGAGCCGGGGTCCGCCCGCGACGACCACGATGAACACGCCCTGGAGCCGGCCCCGCATCCCGTCCGGGGTCGCGGTCTGCATCATCGTGGAGCGGAACACCATCGAGATCGTGTCGGCACATCCGGCCAGTGCCAGGAACAGCAGCCCGAGCCACAGGTTCCGGGTCAGCCCGAAGACGGCGATGGCCAGCCCCCACCCGGCGACGGAGAGCAGGATCGCCAGGCCGTGCCGCCGGATCCGCCCCTGCCAGCCGGAGAACAGCCCGCCCAGCAGCGCCCCCACGGCGGGCGCGGCGACCAGCAGGCCGACCGTCTTGGCGTCACCGCCGTACCAGAGCACGGCGATGGCCGGGAACAGCGCCTTGGGCTGGGCCAGCACCATGGCGGCCAGGTCGGAGAAGAAGGTCATCCGGATGTTCGGCCGGGTCCCGAGGAAGCGCAGCCCGTCCAGGACCGAGGCCCGCCCCCGGCGCCCCTCCGGCAGCATCGACGGCAGCCGCCACATGGCGTAGAGGGCGGCGACGAAGGTCACCGCGTCGATCAGGTACGCCGCCTGGTACCCCCACCAGCCGACGATCAGCCCGCCCAGCACCGGCCCCGCCATGGTCCCGGTCGTCATGGTGACGGAGTTCAGCGCGTTGGCGGCGGGCAGCTGCTCCGGGGGCAGCAGCTTCGGGATCATGGCGGACCGGGCGGGCCCGTTCAGTGCTCCGCAGACCGCCTGGAGCGCGACGACGGTGTACAGCAGCCAGACCCGGTGGTAGCCGAGCAGCGCGGCGGCGGCCAGCCCGATCGACAGGACGGTGAGCCCCGAGGCGCTGTAGAGGCCGAGCTTGCGCCGGTCCACGGTGTCGGCGATGGCTCCGCCGTAGAGGCCGAAGGCGACGAGCGGGACGAGCGAGAAGAGGCCGACCAGTCCGACCGAGAAGCTGGACCCGGTGATCTCGTAGACCTGGAGCGAGATGGCCAGGGCGGTCATCGCCTGACCCATCCAGGAGATGGTGCCGCCGACCCACAGCCGCCGGTAGTGGGCGGAACTGCGCAGCGGCGTCAGGTCGGCGAATATGCGCCGCCGGGGGCGGGGCGGGGAGGCGGTACCGGTCACAGCGGATGATAACCACCGCCCCGTCGGGCGGTCCTGGAGTGCGGGTGGTCCTTCACACACCCGCAACGTCCTCCCCACCCGGATCCGCGGCCCCAGAACGGGGCCGTGCTTGCCGCTAACCCGCCACTATCACCCGACATTTGACCGAATCGACGTAGCCGTCCGGCCTCCCGTTCGGCTCATGATGAAAGACTCGTATGTCCAGGGAGGCGTAGTGATCGAACCTGGCAACAGCACCACGAGCACCAGTGACACCGGCCACACCGGCCGTACCGGCGCCCCGGGCTCCGCCGGCAGCAGCACGCACGTCGCGAGCGGTGTCACCACCCCCCTCACCGTGGGGGTCGAGGAGGAGTTCCTGCTCGTCGACGCCCACACCCTGCGGGTGGTCCCCGCGGCCCCGCTCGTCCTCACCACCGCCGCCGGACTCCCCCAGCAGGTGCACGCCGAGGGGACCCGGTACCAGGTGGAGCTCGCCACCCCGGTCGCCGAATCGGCGGCCGCCCTGCGCGCGGACCTCGCCGGCCTGCGGCGCACCCTCGCCGAGGCGGCCCGCGCGCACGGCTGCCGACTGCTGGCCGCCCCCTCACCCGTGATGGCCGTGGAGGGGCCACTGCACCTGACCGACGACGAGCCGCGCCAGCGCGAGCAGCACCGCCGGTTCGGCGCCCTGACCGACACCCTGGTCAGCTGCGGCCGCCACATCCACATCGGCACCCTCGACGTGGACACGGCGGTGGCCGTGTCCAACCGGGTCAGACCATGGCTGCCCACGCTGATCGCGCTGGCCGCCAACTCCCCCTTCTGGGGCGGCCGCGACACCGGCCACTCCAGCTGGCGGGCGATGGCCTGGTCGGGCTGGCCCTCCGCGGGCCCGCCCCCGCACTTCACGTCCACGGCCCACTTCCGGCGCTCGGTGCAGACCCTGCTCGGCTCGGGGGCGGCCCTGGACACGAAGATGGTCTATTGGGACCTCCGGCCGTCCGGGAACTGGCCCACGCTCGAAATCCGGGCGCCCGACATGTCCCCGGACATCGACACGGCCGTCCTCCAGGCCGAGCTGGGCCGCGCCCTGGTGGCGACGGCCCTGCGCGAGCTCGCGGAGCAGCGGCCCGATCCGCCCGTACGGGACGACGTACTGCGTCTCGCGCGCTGGCGGGCGGCGCACGACGGGCTGGAGGGCTTCGGCCTGGACCCGTACACGGGCGCCGAGCTCCCCGCGGCCGATCTCGCGGAGGCCCTGCTCGACCTGGTCGCCCCGGAACTGGCCGCGGCCGGTGACCTCGACCACGCGGCGAAGACCCTCGGCGGTCTGCTCCGCGACGGCTCGGGCGCGGCCCGCCAGCGCGCGGCGTACGCGCGCCGGCACGACCTGAGGGACGTACTGCGCCACCTGGTGGAGGAGACGGAGAACTTCTAGACCCAGGGCTCGGGGTGACGCGGCCGCGGGTGCGCAGGACGGGCACCTGCGGCCGCGTCGCGTACGGGCGCGGGCCGGGGGCGACGGCCGCACCGGGGGCGGCCGAAGGCGGTTCGGCGGCGACCCGGTGCGACCCCGGACGGGGCCTCTCTCAGAGCCAGCCCCGCTGGGCGGCCCGGAGACCGGCTTCGAAACGGCTCGTCGCGTCGAGGCGTTCCATCAGCCCCGACATCTGGCGGCGCACGGTGCGCAGGGAGACCCCGAGGCGCTTGCCGGCGGCCTCGTCGGTCATCCCGGAGGCCAGCAGCTTCAGCAGTTCCCGCTCGGCCGCGGTGATCCCGTCCTCCCCGGCCTGCTCACGTGCGGCGCCGAGGGGGACGGCCGTCCCCCAGGTCTGCTCGAAGAGGGTGACGAGCGAGGCGACGATGCCGGGGGCCGTGGTGCACAGCGCGCCGAGCCTGGAGTTCTCAGGGTCGATGGGGACCACGGCGGTGGCCCGGTCGAAGATCACCAGACGGGGCGGCAGGACCGGGCTGGTGCGCACCTGGCCACCCCGCTCGGTGGTCCACTGCGCGTAGGCGAGGGTGGCCGGATCATTGCGGGCGCTGTCCTGGTAGACCACCCGCATGGCGACCTTCCGGTCGAGCGCGTCCTCGTCCAGGGGCCGCGACGCGTCCAGGCTCGCCTGGGACTGCGCGCCGCCCGGCATGATCGCGAGGCACTCCCGGACGAGTCCCTTGGCGAGCACTTCCAGCCGGGACTGGATGGCGTCGAGCCCGACGAGCCGCTCGGCGCCGTCGGTCTCCGTGTTCGGCCGCAGGGTCGCGAACTCCGCGACGGCGCGGGCCGCGGCCGCCTTGCTGAGCGCCAGCTCCTGCTGGCGGCGGATCAGGTCTTCCTCCTGGCGGCGCAGGATCTGCTCCAGCCCCGCCTCGGGGCTGACGGCCCGCAGCCCGCCGGAGTTCTCCCGGGACGGGGTGAGCAGATCGAGGTCGACGAGCCGGTCGAGCCCGTCGCGCACCTGCTCCTCCGTCAGCCCGAGCCGGGCGCCGAGTTCGGCCACTCCCCCGGTCGGATCCGCGAGCATTTCGCGGTAGACGCGCTCCACGTGCGAGTCCAGTCCCAGCGCTTCGAGCATGCTTCAGCCCCCCGGCACGAATCCCCTGCCGACGGGCTGAGGCCCGCCGGTGTCATGATCCTAAAGGTGGCTTGATCAGAACGGCGGACGGCACCAAGGTGACAGGGCACTTTGGTGCCACCCGCTTCCCCTTCTGCACTCCCCCGACGGCCAGCAGGATGGTGTTCACCGGGACGGCGGGGCACGGAGCCCCACCCCAGGCCAGGGCCGAAAGGCCGGACCGGAGCAGCGCGCCCCGTCTCGTCCGCTCGTGTTTCCAGGGGGATTCCATGTCTCGCACCGCTCGCCTGATCGCTGCCGCCGGCCTCACCACCGCGTTCTCCTTCACCGCCCTCGCGGTCGCCGCCACCGCCGCCCCCCAGGTGATCGGCTGGGACTCGGTCCGCGCCGCCGCTCCGGCCGTCATCGGCTGGGACTCGGCGCCCGCCGACAAGGCGGTCATCGGCTGGGACTCGGCGCCCGCCGACAAGGCGGTCATCGGCTGGGACTCGGCGCCCGCCGACAAGGCGGTCATCGGCTGGGACTCGGTCCGCGCCGCGGGCCCGGCGGCCCCCCAGGTCATCGGCTGGGACTCGGCGCCCACGGACAAGGCCGTCATCGGCTGGGACTGACCCCTGCGGCCCCCGAGCCGCTCCCCACACGCGAAAGGCGGCCCCAAGGGGCCGCCTTATCGTTTCTGCATGCCGTGTGTGCAGAGGTGGGGCGGGTGGGACTCGAACCCACGGCCGACGGATTATGAGTCCGCTGCTCTAACCGGCTGAGCTACCGCCCCTTTACGGCGTGGCGCGTACATGTGTGCGCGCCGTCTGCCGCAGCATAGCCGCTCATACGATCTCCTGCTTCGGATGCCTCGCATGATCGGCTTCGCCTGCTCAGAGAGACCGCGCCGAGTGCTGCCCGGTTCCCCCTTCAGGGCAAAAAGAAAGAGGACCCACCCGGGGTCCTCTTCTCTCCTGCTCCCCCGACTGGACTCGAACCAGTAACCTGCCGGTTAACAGCCGGCTGCTCTGCCAATTGAGCTACAGGGGACCGCGCTCCCCCGACTGGACTCGAACCAGTAACCTGCCGGTTAACAGCCGGCTGCTCTGCCAATTGAGCTACAGGGGATTGCTGCGGTGCATCGAACAGCCCACCTCCGGCCTTGCCGGGGGGCGAGTGCCCGTTGCGAGTCATAGATTAGCGCAAGCAGGGGGGTGCTCCGCCAATCGGTATCGACGGCCGGCCGGGCACCACACGACGAAGGGTGACAGGCATGCGGTACAAGGTCACGTTCGTGGTCGGACTGGCCCTCGGGTACGTGCTCGGGACCCGGGCCGGACGGGAGCGGTACGAGCAGCTGAAGAAGTCGGCCCGGGGGTTCGTGCAGAACCCGGCGGTCCGCAACGCCGCCGAGACGGCCGGCCAGAGCGGGCGCGCCTTCGCGGGCAAGGCGTTCGCCGCGGTGAGCGACAAGGTGGGCGACGCCGTGCCGGACTCCCTCTCCGAGCGGGTCCGCGTCCTGCGCGGCCGGGGCGGCGCCGGTTCCGAGGACGAGTGGGGCACCAGCAACACCTGAGGGCCGTTCCGGACGCGTCGAGTCCGGCCCGGCGTGCGGCAGAATTCTCCGCATGGGGATAGTCGCCGGGCTGGACAGCTCTTCCACCTTCACTCGCATCGTGGTCTGTGACACCGACACGGGCGCCGTGCTGCGCCAGGGCTACGCGCCCCATCCGCAGCCCGCCGGTGAGACGGTCCCCCACGAGACCGACCCGCAGGCCTGGCTGCTCTCGCTCGGCGAAGCCGCCGGCGGCGGGCTGCTGGAGGGCGTCCAGGCCATCGGCGTCTCCGCGCAGCAGCACGGCGTCCTGCCGTTGGACTCTCAGGGCGCGCTCGTCCGGCCCGCCCTGGTCGGCAACGACAAGCGCGGCCAGGTCGCCGCCGCCGACCTGGTCGAGGCGCTGGGCGGCCGGCAGGCCTGGGTCTCGGCCGTCGGCTCCGTCCCGCACTCCGCCCAGCCGATCACGAAGCTCGCCTGGCTGGCCCGTACCGAGCCGGAGGCCGCACGCCGGGTGGCGGTGGTGATGTCCCCGCACGACTGGCTCGTCTGGCAGCTGCTCGGCCGCCCCGCCCGCCGCACCACCGACCGGGCCGGGGCGTCCGGGACCGGGTACTGGTCGGCGGCCACCGGTTCCTACCGTCCCGACCTGGTCGAGCTCGCGCTCGGGCACCAGGCGCTGCTGCCCGAGGTGCTCGGGCCCGCCGACGCCGCCGGGACGACCCCCGAGGGACTGCTGATATCGGCCGGGACCGGGGAGACCACGGCCGCCGTGCTCGGCCTGGGCCTGGGGCCCGGCGACGCGGTGGTCTCGCTGGGCGCGTCGGGTTCGGTGATGGCGGTCCACCACGAGGCGCTGTTGGAGCCGAGCGGGCTGATCACCTCCCTGGCCGACGCGGGTGGCATGCACCTGCCGGTGGTGAACACCTCGAACGCCGTACGGGCCCTGCGCGGCACCGCCGAAATGCTGGGCACCGACCTGGAGGGTCTCAGCGCGCTCGCGCTCAAGTCGACCCCGGGTGCACACGGACTCGTGCTCCTGCCGTACCTGGAGGGGGAGCGCACCCCCAACCTCCCGCACAGCGCGGGCACCCTGTCGGGGCTGCGCCGGGACTCGATGAAGCCCGAACACCTCGCACGGGCGGCCTTCGAGGGCATGCTCTGTGGGCTGGTGGACGCCCTCGACGTGCTGCGCCACCGGGGGGTGCCGATCCGGCGGGTGTTCCTGCTGGGCGCGGCGGCCGAGCTGCCCGCCGTACAGGCCGCGGCCCCGGGGCTGTTCGGCACGCAGGTCGTCGTCCCCGCGCCCGCGGACTACGCCGCGCTCGGCGCCGCACGTCAGGCGGCCTGGGCGCTCGGGGTGCGGCAGGGCACGCTGGCCCCGCACACCCCGCCGGTCTGGCCGGCCGCGGCGGCGCAGGTCTTCGAGCCGGGCGAGGAGTTCCCGGCCTGGCAGGCGGTGCGCCAGCAGTACGCGACGACGCGCGAGCAGCTCCACCCGGGCGCCTTCCAGGGCTAGGCCGCACCGCCGGCCCCGCGCCGGGGCCCTTCCCCGGACCCGGCGCGGCGTAGGTCGCGGGGCGCGCGGTGGCCTACTCCTTTTGACCGGGCTTTGCGAAAACGGGTGGGGATCACCCCTTCGGTTGGCACAAGATGGACCGAACCCCCCTCGATCATGCCGACCGGAGCCTGCGCGTGCTCATACGACTTTTGCGGACCCACCTCGGTCCGTACCGGAAACCGATCACCGTACTGGTGCTGCTGCAACTGCTGCAGACCAGCGCGAGCCTCTACCTGCCCACCCTCAACGCGGACATCATCGACAACGGTGTCGTCGACGGCGACACCGGTTACATCCTGCGCTTCGGCGCGCTGATGCTCGGCGTCTCCCTCGTCCAGCTCGTGTGCAACGTCGGCGCCGTCTACTACGGCGCCCGCACCGCGGCCGCACTCGGCCGGGACGTCCGCGCCGCCGTCTTCGACCGGGTGCAGAGCTTCTCCGCCCGCGAACTGGGCCAGTTCGGCGCGCCCTCGCTGATCACCCGGACGACGAACGACGTCCAGCAGGTCCAGATGCTGACGCTGATGACCTTCACCCTGATGGTCTCGGCGCCGATCATGTGCGTCGGCGGCATCGCCATGGCGCTCTCCCTCGACGTGAAGCTGTCGGGCGTGCTCCTCGCGGTGGTGCCCGTGCTCGGTCTCGCGGTCGGTGYGATCGTCTTCAGGACGCGGCCGCTGTTCCGCCAGATGCAGGACCGCCTCGACACCGTGAACCGGGTGCTGCGCGAGCAGATCACCGGCAACCGCGTGATCCGCGCGTTCGTCCGCGACGGCTACGAGGAGGAGCGGTTCCGCACCGCGAACTCCGACCTGACCGGCGTCTCGCTCGCCTCGGGCAAGCTGCTGGCGCTGATGTTCCCGACCGTCATCGTCGTCGTGAACATCTCCAGCGTGGCCGTCATCTGGTTCGGCGCGATGCGCGTGGACAGCAACGGCATGGAGATCGGCCAGCTGACGGCCTTCCTGGCCTACCTGATGCAGATCGTCATGTCCGTGATGATGGCCACCTTCATGTTCATGATGGTGCCGCGCGCCGAGGTCTGCGCCGAGCGGATCCAGGAGGTCCTGGACACCGAGTCCAGCGTGGTCCCGCCGACCGAGCCGGTCCGCAAGCTCCTGCGGCGCGGGCAGCTGGAGCTGCGCGGCGCCGACTTCCGCTACCCGGGCGCCGAGGCGCCGGTGCTGCGCGGGGTGGACCTGGTGGCCCGCCCCGGCGAGATCACCGCGGTGATCGGCTCCACCGGCAGCGGCAAGTCCACGCTGCTCGGCCTGGTCCCCCGGCTCTTCGACGCGACCGGCGGCGACGTGCTGGTCGACGGGGAGGACGTGCGCCGGCTCGACCCGGAGCTGCTGGCCAGGACGGTCGGAATGGTCCCGCAGAAGCCGTACCTGTTCTCCGGAACGGTCGCCTCCAACCTCCGCTACGGGCGCCCGGACGCCAGCGACGAAGAGCTGTGGCACGCCCTGGAGGTGGCCCAGGCCAAGGAGTTCGTCTCCGAGCTGCAGGGCGGGCTCGACGCGCCCATCACCCAGGGCGGAACGAACGTCTCCGGCGGCCAGCGCCAGCGCCTGGCGATCGCCCGCACCCTGGTGCAGCAGCCCGAGATCTACCTCTTCGACGACTCCTTCTCCGCCCTGGACTACGCGACGGACGCGGCGCTCCGCTCGGCGCTCGCCCGCGAGACCGAGGAGGCGACGGTGGTCATCGTGGCGCAGCGGGTCTCCACGATCCGCGACGCCGACCGGATCATCGTCCTCGACGAGGGCGAGGTGGTCGGCGAGGGCCGCCACCACGAGCTGATGGCCGGCAATGAGACCTACCGGGAGATCGTGCTCTCCCAGCTGACGGAGGCGGAGGCCGCATGAGCGGGCCCGGAGGACGGATGATGATGGGCCCGGCCCAGAGGTCCATGGACTTCAAGGGGTCGGGCAAGCGGCTGCTGCGGCAGCTGGCGCAGGACCGGGCCAAGCTCTGGGGCATGGTCGCGGCCGTGTTCGCGAGCGTGGCCTGCGCGGTGGTCGGACCGAAGATCCTCGGCGAGGCCACCGACCTGGTGTTCGCCGGGATCGTCGGCCGGCAGATGCCGGCCGGCATATCCAAGGAGCAGGCCCTGGAGGGTCTGCGCGCCAAGGGTCAGGACGGGATGGCGGACATGCTGTCCGGCACCGACTTCACCCCGGGCGAGGGCATCGACTTCGGCGCCGTCGGGGTCGTGGCGATCTGGGCGCTGGTGGTGTTCACGCTGGCGGGGCTGCTCATGCTGGTCGCGACGCGGCTGTCGAACCACGTCATGAACGGCACCGTTTACCGGATGCGCGAGGAGCTCCAGGCGAAGCTGTCGCGGCTGCCGCTGTCGTACTTCGACCAGCAGCAGCGCGGCGAGGTACTCAGCCGGGCGACGAACGACATCGACAACGTCGGGCAGACCCTGCAGCAGACGATGGGTCAGCTGCTGAACTCGCTGCTGACGATCGTCGGCGTGCTGACGATGATGTTCTGGATCTCGCCGCTGCTGGCGCTGGTCGCGCTGCTGACCGTACCGGTCTCGATCTTCGTCGCGGCGAAGATCGGCAAGAAGTCGCAGCCGCAGTTCGTGGCGCAGTGGAAGAGCACCGGCGCGCTGAACGCCCACATCGAGGAGATGTACTCCGGCCACACCCTGGTGAAGGTCTTCGGGCGGCAGAGGGAGTCGGCGGCGGTCTTCGCCGAGCAGAACGAGGAGCTCTACCGGGCGTCCTTCAAGGCGCAGCTGGTCAGCGGCATCATGCAGCCGGTGATGTTCTTCATCTCGAACATCAACTACGTGCTGATCGCGGTCGTCGGCGGTCTGCGGGTGGCCTCGGGCACCCTGTCGATCGGTGACGTGCAGGCCTTCATCCAGTACTCGCGCCAGTTCTCGATGCCGCTGACGCAGGTGGCCTCGATGGCGAACCTGGTGCAGTCGGGCGTCGCGTCGGCGGAGCGGGTGTACGAGCTGCTGGACGCGGAGGAGCAGGAGCCGGACGCGGAGGTTCCGGAGCGTCCGGAGCAACTGCGCGGCCAGGTCACCCTCGACAAGGTGGCCTTCCGCTACGAGCCCGACAAGCCGCTCATCGAGAACCTCTCGCTGAGCGTGGATCCGGGCCAGACGGTCGCGATCGTCGGGCCGACGGGCGCCGGCAAGACCACGCTGGTCAACCTGTTGATGCGGTTCTACGAGGTCACGGGCGGGGAGATCGCCCTCGACGGGGTGGACATCGCGAAGATGACCCGCGAGGAGCTGCGTTCCGGGATCGGCATGGTGCTCCAGGACACCTGGCTGTTCGGCGGCACGATCGCGGAGAACATCGCCTACGGCGCCTCGCGCGAGGTCACCCGCGCGGAGATCGAGGAGGCCGCGCGGGCGGCGCACGCCGACCGCTTCGTCCGCACCCTGCCGGACGGCTACGACACGGTGCTGGACGACGAGGGCGCGGGAGTCAGCGCGGGCGAGAAGCAGCTGATCACGATCGCGCGGGCGTTCCTGTCGGACCCGGTGATCCTGGTGCTCGACGAGGCGACGAGCTCGGTGGACACCCGTACCGAGGTGCTGATCCAGAAGGCGATGGCGCGCCTGGCGCGCGGCCGTACGTCCTTCGTGATCGCGCACCGGCTGTCCACGATCCGCGACGCGGACGTGATCCTGGTGATGGAGAACGGCTCGATCGTGGAGCAGGGCACGCACGAGGAGCTGCTCGCCTCGGACGGCGCGTACGCGCGCCTGTACGCGGCGCAGTTCGCGCAAGCGGTCGTCGAGGTCGACTAGCCGGAGCCGTCCGGGACGGGCCGGGCTCGTCCCGGACGGGGCGGGTTCGGCCGGGGCCGCGGCAGGAGCGGCACGAAGGGGGCGTCCCGTGGGGCGCCCCCTTCCGCGCGTCCGGGCGGGCCGGTCAGTCCAGGTAGCCGCGCAGTTGGTCGGCGAAGGCGTGGTCGCGCAGTTTGTTGAGGGTCTTGGACTCGATCTGGCGGATCCGCTCGCGGGTCACGCCGAAGATCCGGCCGATCTCCTCCAGGGTGCGCGGCCGCCCGTCGGCGAGCCCGTAGCGGAGCTGGACCACCTTGCGCTCGCGCTCCCCGAGGGTCGACAGCACGGCTTCCAGGTGCTCGCGCAGCAGGAAGAACGCGGCGGACTCCACGGGGGAGGCGGCGTCGCCGTCCTCGATGAGGTCGCCGAGGGCCACGTCGTCCTCCTCGCCGACCGGCGCGTGCAGGGAGACCGGCTCCTGCGCGAGGCGGAGCACCTCCAGCACCCGCTCGGGGGTCAGCTCCAGGTGGACGGCGACCTCTTCGGCGGTGGGTTCGTAGCCGCGCTCCTGGAGCATGCGGCGCTGGACCCGCACGACGCGGTTGATCAGCTCCACGACGTGGACGGGCACGCGGATGGTGCGGGCCTGGTCGGCGAGGGCCCGTGACATCGCCTGCCGGATCCACCAGGTCGCGTAGGTGGAGAACTTGTAACCGCGGGCGTAGTCGAACTTCTCGACGGCCCGGATCAGTCCGAGGTTGCCCTCCTGGACCAGGTCGAGCATGGTGAGGCCGCGTCCGACGTAGCGCTTGGCGACGGAGACGACCAGGCGCAGGTTCGATTCGATCAGCCGGCGCTTGGCCATCCGGCCCATGACGACGAGCCTGTCGAGGTCCACGGCGAGCTGGGAGTCGAGGTCGGCGGCGCCGCCGAGCTTCTCCTCGGCGAAGAGGCCGGCCTCCACCCGCCGTGCGAGGTCGACCTCCTCCGCGGCGGTGAGCAGCGGGATCCTGCCGATCTCGCGCAGGTACTGCCGGAAGAGGTCCGCGGAGGGGCCGGCCCCGCCGCCCTCCGCGCCGCGGGCCCGCGGCGGGGGCGCGTGCTCGATCAGTTCCAGGACCTCGGGCCCCTCGTCGGCCGCTCCGTCCTCGGCCGCTCCGTCCTCGGCCGCCTCGGCCGCCGGATCCGCCGCTTCGTCCACGGCCTCGTCCACGGCCTCGTCCGCCCTTCGGGCCTCGGGAGCGGCGGTCCGGGCCGTGCCGGTCGCATCGGCGGTGTCGTCGACGGGCCGGCTCACGTTCACGGTCAGGGTCTGGGTCTGCACGGGGGCGACCTCCAGGGCTGGCGAGGACTCAAGCACCGCACCTCAGTGTGGGGTACGACACATCGCCGCCACGAGGGGCGTGCGAGCACTTTCTGAGTCCGGTGCGTGACCGGATGGTTACCCCCCGCCGGGAACCCCGATGCGGATCGGACGCATGTCCGAGATGATCGACATCATGTCTTCGTACGGAACCTACGAAACCCACGTGACGGTCCTGTGTCCGGACGCGGCGGAGCTGGCCCGGCTCGAATCATGGGCCGGGGCACGGGAGTTGAAGGTCACGCACATCACACCGGCCCGGGGCCGGGCGCGCTCCCGGTCGATGCTGACGCTGCCGGACCGCACGGGTCACGAGAGGCTGGTGCCGCAGCTGCGGGCGGCGGGCTTCGACCCGGTCCGGGTCAAGGTGGAGACGGTGCCCTGGAGCACGGAGCCGGCGGGCCCGGGCGGGGGCTACCACGAGCACCACCTGCGGCTGCTGCTGCCGCCCGGGTACGACCACGGAGCGCTGGAGGCGCTGGTGCTCCCGCACGGGGCCCGTCTGTCGTGGACGGCCTGCGGCGGCCGGCCGGGGTCCGGTGGCGCGGGCGCGGAGCCGGAGCGGTACGTGACCCAGCGGGTGCGCGGCAGCGCCTCGCGGGCGGCGGCGGCCTGCGACAGGCTGATCGCGGAACTGGTGGCGGCCGGCTACGAGATCCAGTGCGAGCTGCGCGAACTCGTGCTGTACGACAGCGACCTGTCGCCGGCCGGCCCGGCGGACGGGCAGGAGCCGGGCGACGAGGGGCGGGGTGGGGAAGGGCGGCCCGGGGAGGGGCGGGCCGGGGAGGGGCTTTAGGCCATCCAGAAGAAGACGGCCGTCATCCGCTTGTCCTCCAGGGTCGTGCCCCAGTAACCGGTCGCGCTGTGGATCAGGTTGGCGGAGTAGAGCAGGAGCCGGTTGTAGCGGTGCGGGACCCGGACGTCCTCGGTGAACGAGTCCTCGGGGACGAAGCGGGTGCCCAGGGCGTCGACCAGGTTGTTGTGCGGGGCGAGGACCTGGTTGCCGCCGAGGACGCCGCCGGGGAGGCTCTGGCGGTAGAAGCTGGTGCCGCAGTCCTTCGGGGTGCCGGGGCTGAGGTAGAGCACGGCGGCGTAGCGGCACAGGGTGCGGGAGTCGGTGTGCGGGCGGGGATCGCACTCGCCCTCGCCGACGACCTGGACGCAGTTGTGGTTGAAGGTGCCGGCGCCCTCCGGGTTCTCGGGCCAGATCCGCCGGGCGCCGGTCGCCTGTCGCACCAGCCTCTCCACGCGGGCCAGTTCGGGCGGCTCCAGGCCGGGCATGGCCCGCAGTCCCGGCCAGGGCTCGGGCTTGTGCGGGGCTCCCTGGACCCAGTCCTCCTTGGCCAGGCAGCGGGCCCGGACGGCGTCCACGTCGGGCAGCACGTCGTCCAGGATCCAGTAGTCGCGGCCGCGGGTCGGCTTGCGGTACGGAAGCACCGGGAGGGCGCGGGAGGCCGGAGGCTGCTGGGGGCGGAATACCATGGCGGGAACGGTAGTTCGGGGCTCTCGCCCCCGCGCCAAAGCGTCGGCCAAGACTGCGGCAAGAGATGGTCTCGCCACGGTCGGGCGGTGGGCGAGTGGGCTGGTGGACGGGTGGACGGGCTACGCCGGCTCGACGCGGACCGCGCACACCTTGAACTCCGGCATCCGGGAGACGGGGTCCAGGGCGGGGTTGGTGAGGGAGTTGGCGCGCCCCTCCCCCGGCCAGTGGAACGGCATGAACACCGTGTCGGCCCGGATGGTGTCGGTGACGCGGGCCGGGGCCACCGCCCGCCCCCGGCGGGAGGTCACCGCGAGCGGGGTGCCGTCGCTCACCCCGAGGCGGGCGGCCAGGCGCGGGTGGAGTTCCACGAAGGGGCCGGGCGCGGCGGCGTTGAGCTCGGGCACCCGGCGGGTCTGGGCGCCGGACTGGTACTGGGCGACGACCCGGCCGGTGGTGAGCAGCAGGGGGTAGTCGGCGTCGGGGGTCTCGGCGGCATCCCGGTGGGCGACGGGCACGAACCGGGCCCGGCCGTCGTCGGTGGCGAAGCGGTCCAGGAAGAGCCGGGGCTCTCCCGGCGAGCCCTCGGGGCAGGGCCAGAAGACGCCCTGTTCGGCTTCGACGCGGGCGTAGGAGATGCCGGAGTAGTCGGCCGGGCCGCCGGCGGAGGCACGGCGGAGCTCCTCGAAGACCTCCTCCGGGTCGGCGGGGAAGCCCTTCTCCACGCCGAGGCGGGCGGCGAGCCCGTGCAGCACCTCCAGGTCGCTGCGGACCCCGGGCGGCGGGGTGAGGGCGCGGCGGCGCAGCAGGACGCGGCCCTCCAGGCTCGTGGTGGTGCCGGTCTCCTCCGCCCACTGGGTGACGGGCAGGACCACRTCCGCGAGGGCGGCCGTCTCGGAGAGGACCACATCGGCGACGGCGAGGAAGTCCAGGGCGCGGACGCGTTCCTCCACGTGGACGGCGCGGGGTGCGGAGACGACCGGGTTGGAGCCCATCAGGAGCAGCGCCCGTACATCGGTGCCCAGGGCGTCGAGGAGTTCGTAGGCACTGCGTCCGGGGCCGGGCAGGGTCTCGGGGTCGACTCCCCAGACCCCCGCGACGTGCGCGCGGGCCGCCGGGTCGGTGAGTTTGCGGTACCCGGGGAGCTGGTCGGCCTTCTGGCCGTGCTCGCGGCCGCCCTGGCCGTTGCCCTGGCCGGTGAGGCAGCCGTAGCCGGACAGGGGGCGGCCGGCCCGGCCGGTGGCGAGGCAGAGGTTGATCCAGGCGCCGACGGTGTCGGTGCCCTTGGACTGCTGTTCCGGGCCGCGCGCGGTGAGGACCATGGCGGAGGGGGCGTCGCAGAACATCCCCACTGCCTCGCGGAGCCGGGGCACCGGTACCCCGGTGATCCGTTCCACCAGCTCCGGCCAGTGGGCCATGGCGGCGGCCCGCGCCTCCTCCCAGCCGGTGGTGCGCGCGGCGATGAACTCCTCGTCGGTGCGGCCCTCGGCGACCACCAGGTGCAGCAGCCCGAGGGCGAGGGCCAGGTCGGTACCGGGGCGCGGGGCCAGGTGCAGGTCGGCCTGCTCGGCGGTGCGCGTGCGGCGCGGGTCCACGACGATCAGGGCGCCGCCGTTCGCCTTGAGCTCGGTGAGGTAGCGCAGGGCGGGGGGCATGGTCTCGGCCAGGTTGGAGCCGACGAGGATCACGCAGCCGGTGCGCGGGACGTCCTCCAGCGGGAAGGGCAGGCCGCGGTCGAGCCCGAACGCCCGCTGGTGCGCGGCGGCGGCCGAGGACATGCAGAACCGGCCGTTGTAGTCGATCTGGGAGGTCCGCAGGGCGACGCGGGCGAACTTGCCGAGCGCGTACGCCTTCTCGTTCGTCAGCCCGCCGCCGCCGAAGACGCCGACCGCGTCGGGGCCGTGCGCGCGGGCCGTGCGGGCGAGGCCCGCGGCGACGGCGTCGAGGGCTTCCTCCCAGGTGGCCGGGACGAGCCGCCCGGCGTGGGTGCGGACGAGCGGTTCGGTCAGGCGCACCCGGGAGGAGAGCACGGCGGGGGCGGTGCGGCCCTTGCCGCACAGCGCGCCCCGGTTGACGGGGAAGTCGGCCCGCTCCTCGACCGTCACCGTGGTTCCGTCCGGGGTGGGACGCAGCAGCATCCCGCACTGGAGCGCGCAGTACGGGCAGTGCGTGGCGGTGGGGGCGGAGGCTTCCGGCGTGGACATGCGTCCAACCTGCGCCGGGGGTGTTTCACGGGTCGTGCCCCCGCGTTACGGGCAGGGGTTCTCCCCCTCAGCGCCGTCCCGCGGGGACGGTGAGGGGAACGGCCAGAGGGACGACGAGGGGAACGGCGAGGGGAACGGCGAGGAGGACGGTGAGGGGATCGGCGAGGGGGACGGCAAGGAGGACGGCAGGCGGTACTCGGGCCGGTCCAGGACCTCGACGTACTCGATCCGGCCGTGGAGGACGTCCAGGATCAGCATGCCCCGGTCGGGGAGCAGGGGCACGTTGCGGAAGCCGGGGCCGTAGGGGGTGCCCTGCGCGTGCGTGCCGGTGCGGATGCTCTGGCAGAAGTCGTCCGCGCAGCCGCACGCCCCGAGCACGCGGAGGTCGTGGGCGCAGAGGGCGAGGTCCCGTTCGCCCTCCTCTCCGAGGAGACGGACGAGCTCGGCCGTCAGGGCGGGGAGGACCTCTCGTACGAGAGGTGCTTCCTGTTCCACGGGGCGGACGGTACCCCGGCGCCCCGGCGGGGGCACGCGGGCCGGGCGGCGCCGGGCCGCGGGGTCACTGGCCCGTCAGGTACTTCACCGTCAGGCCGGCCGTCCAGCCGCCGTCCACGGCCAGCTCGGCGCCGGTCACGTATCCGGCGGCGTCCGAGAGCAGGAAGGCGACGGCGGCGGCGATCTCCTCGGGGACACCGACCCGGCCGAGGGGGGCGCCGGGGTAGTTGCCCTCGCCGGCCTGGATGCCGACCGGGGCCGTCATCGGGGTCAGCGTCATGCCCGGGTGCACCGAGTTCACCCGGATCCCCGCCTCGGCGAGCTCGACCGCGCCGATCTTCGACAGGCCGCGCACGCCCCACTTGGAGGCCCCGTACCCGGCGGTGAGCGCGAGTCCGGTGAGCCCGGCCGCGGAGGAGATGTTGACGATGGAGCCGCCGCCGTTCGCCCGGAGCAGCGGGATCGCCGCCTTGATCCCGATGAACACGCCGACCAGGTTGATCTCGACGACCCGGCGGAAGTGCTCGACGCTCTCGTGCTCCAGGAACCGGCCGGTGGATATGCCCGCGTTGTTGACGAGCCCGTCGATCCGGCCGAACTCGCAGACCGCGTGCTCCAGGGCCGCCTGCCAGTCGTCCTCGCTGGTCACGTCGTGCCGCAGGAAGCGGGCCGCGTCGCCGAGCTTCGCCGCGGTCTCTGCGCCCTCCGCCTCCAGCACGTCGGTGATCAGCACCCGGCCGCCGCCGTCCACCACGGTCCGTGCGGCCGCCGCGCCGAGACCCCGGGCCCCACCGGTGATGACGACGACCTTGCCGCTCAGATCCACAACAGCCACGGTTTCACACCCCTGCCAGACAGATCGGTATATGACTAATCGGCATACGCCGACGCGGCGTCAGTCTGCCAGAGCGCCCAGGGCCCGCGACACCCCCTCCTCCTTCGGCCCGAGGAACGTCGGATCCGGTCGGAGGACCGCGTCCAGCGCCGCCTTGCCCGCCGCGAACACCTCGCGGGCCCCGCCGTAGTACCAGGTCGCGTCGTGCGCGTCGTCGACCCCGACCCCGTACGCGTCCACGCCCGCGGCCTGGCACAGGGCCACGGCCCGGTGTATGTGGAACCCCTGGCTGATCAAGACCGCCCGGTGCACCCCGAAGACCTCCCGGGCGCGCACGCAGGAGTCCCAGGTGTCGAAGCCGGCGTAGTCGCTGACCACCCGCCCGTCCGGGACCCCGTGGGCGGTGAGGTAGGTCCGCATCGCGTCGGGCTCGTCGTACTCCCGGCGGCTGTTGTCCCCGGTGACCAGGACCACCTTCACCTTGCCGGCGCGGTACAGCTCCACGGCCGCGTCGAGCCGGTTGGCCAGGTACGGGGTCGGGCGGCCGTTCAACAGCCCCGCCCCGAACACCACGGCCACCTCCGCCGCGGGCGCCCGGGCGGTGGTCCGCAGCCGGTCGGCCGCGCTCACGTGGGTCCACGTCGAGGGCAGCAGCGCCAGCACGCACAGCCCCATCACGACCCGCGCCGCCCGCCGCCTCGCCCGCACCGTCCGCAGCCACCCCGCCCGCGACCGCCCGGACCCCGCGCCGCGCTCCGGCCCGGCAACCACCACCTCGTCCTTCACCACGCCCGAACTCGCCCCCGCGCCCGTCCCCGTTCCCGTTCCCGTGCCCGCTTTCCCGCCCGCGCCCATGCCGGCGCCCGGGCCCGCACCCGGGCCCGCACCTGGGCCCGCACCTGGGCCCGCACCTGGGTCCGCACCCGGGCCCCTACCCACGCCCATGCCCGTGACCATGCCCGTRACCATGCCCGTGACCTGCTCCGGCTTCCCCATGACCGATCCCCCCTCGCTCCACGCCTCGTTCGCACGGATTGACGAACCACCCCGGCCCGCCAGTTCCACTCGCCCCCGCTTTCACCCGTACGAATGAGCGAGTGAGCGGGCCGAAACGACCCGTCACCCCGGCGCAACGCCCACGCAACCTCCGGCGCGCAGTATCGGTTCATGACGGAGCCGGTGCACCCTCCCGAAACCCTTCCCCTCCCCTTCGGCAGCGCGGCCGAGCTGCTGTCCCGGATCACCGACCAGCTCGGCACCCAGCTCAGCGGACTGCGCCCGCCACGCGCCCGGCACCACGGAGCCCACCCATGCAGCCCACCCTCGTCGCCGTGGCCCACGGCAGCCGCGACCCGCGCGCCCCGCGCACCGTCCTCGCCCTCCTCGAACGGGTCCGCGAGCTCCGCCCCCGCCTCGACGTCCGCCTCGGCCACATCGAACTGAACCGGCCCCTGCTCGGCGACACCCTGCGCGCACTGTCCGGGGAGGCGGTGCTCGTGCCGCTGCTGCTCGGGCGCGGCACCCACGTCAAACGGGACCTCCCCGCCTCCGCCGCCCGGGCCGCACACCTGCGGGTCCGCGTCGCCGCGCCGCTGGGGCCGCACCCGCTGCTCGTCGAGGCCCTGTTCGAGCGTCTCCTGGAGGCCGGCTGGAACCCGGGCCTGCGCGGCGGCGCGGCCGTCGTGCTGGCCGCCGCCGGATCCCGCGACCCCGAGTCCGCCGCCGACACCCGGCGCACCGCCGCCCAGCTGTCCGAGCGGCTCGGCGGGATACCCGTGGTGCCGGCCTACGCCTCCGCCGGCACCGCCGCCACACCGGGCGTCCCCGAGGTCGTGCGCGCGCTGACCGCCCGGGGCCACCACCGGATCGCGGTGGCCTCGTACTTCGCCGCCCCGGGCCGGTTCGCCTCCGCGAGCGCCGCCGCCGCGCCCGGTCCGGCGTCCGCCCCGCTCGGCGCCCATCCGGCGCTGGCCAGGCTGGTCCTCCAGCGCTACGACGAGGCCCTCGCCCGCGAGGCCGGCCAGCGCGAACTGGCCACCGCATAAAGGCGGTGTTCGTTCGGATTGCTCGGATTGTCGGTGACTCCGGTTAACGTCTGAGCATGGAAGGCACCCCGCACGCCCCCGCCTACGAGTCCTACGACACGGCCGCCACCGAGCGCTGGGCCCCCGAGCCCGACAAGCGCCCGGGCCGCACC
Source organism: Streptomyces sp. M-16 (assembly GCF_052114405.1). Taxonomy (NCBI): domain Bacteria; kingdom Bacillati; phylum Actinomycetota; class Actinomycetes; order Kitasatosporales; family Streptomycetaceae; genus Streptomyces; species Streptomyces sp. M-16. Next base: position 97,500 of record NZ_JBFRER010000003.1, read on the forward strand.
GCCTTCCAGCGCGACCGCGCGCGCGTGCTGCACTCGGCCGCCCTGCGCCGGCTCGCCGGGAAGACCCAGGTGGTCACCCCGGGGACACGTTCCTACGAGTGGGACGCGAGCCCCCGTACCCGGCTGACCCACTCCCTGGAGTGCGCGCAGATCGGCCGGGAGCTCGGCGCCGCCCTGGGCTGCGACCCCGACCTCGTCGAGGCGGCCTGTCTCTCCCACGACATGGGCCACCCGCCCTTCGGGCACAACGGCGAGGAGGCGCTCAACGAGTTCGCCAAGGACTGCGGCGGCTTCGAGGGCAACGCCCAGTCGCTGCGCCTGCTGACCCGGCTGGAGCCCAAGCGGTTCGTGGCGGACCCGGCGGGCGGGCAACCCGTCAGCGTCGGCCTCAACCTCACCCGCGCCTGCCTGGACGCCGCCACCAAGTACCCCTGGGCCCGCGGGAAGCACCCCACCGAGCCCGGCTCGGTGAAGTTCGGCGCCTACGAGGACGACCTGCCGGTCTTCGAGTGGCTGCGCCGCGGCGCGCCCGCCGACCGCAAGTGCTTCGAGGCCCAGGTCATGGACTGGGCGGACGACGTCGCGTACTCGGTGCACGACTTCGAGGACGGTCTGCACGCCGGGCACCTCGACCCCAACCTCCTGTTCGCCGAGCCCGAGCGGGCCGTCATCTGGCGGGTCGCCATCGGCCGCTACGTCCCGGCCGACACCGAGCCCGAGGAACTGCGCGAGGCGCTCGACCGTTTGATGGAGGAGGACTGGTGGCCGCACGGCTACGACGGCTCGGCCGTGGCCCAGGCCCGGCTGAAGGACGCCACCAGCCAGCTGGTCGGCCGCTTCTGCCTGGCCGCCGAGGGCGCCACCCGTGAGGCGTACGGCTCCGGCCGCCTCACCCGCTACGGCGCCGAGCTGGTGGTGCCGCGCGAGGCGCGCAACGAATGCGCCGTCCTCAAGGCCGTCGCCGACCTGTACGTGATGCAGCGCGACGAGCAGGAGCGGCTGCGCGCGGACCAGCGCATCGTCCTGGCCGAACTCGCCGAGGCGCTCAGCGCCCGCGCGCCCGAGGGGCTGGACCCCCAGTTCCGGGCGATCTTCGACGCCGCCCCGGACGACAGGGCCCGCAAGCGCGCGGTGATCGACCAGATCGCATGCCTGACCGACGCCTCCGCCCGCTCCCTGCACGCACGCCTCACCAGACGCGGGCGGCGCACCGGGGGGTGAGCCGATCGGGCCATTCCCCCTTCACGCGGCAGGCTCGGTGCGGGACGCTCGCATGTGGTCGCATGTGGCGAAGAGGTTATGAGGAGGCATCAGGTGGTCGACGCACACCAGACGTTCATCATCGTCGGCGGAGGGCTCGCCGGGGCGAAAGCCGCCGAGACGCTGAGGGCGGAGGGGTTCACGGGGCGGGTGATCCTGATCGGGGACGAGCGCGAGCATCCGTACGAGCGGCCACCGCTGTCCAAGGGCTACCTGGTGGGCAAGGAGGACCGCGACAGCGTCTTCGTCCACGAGCCGTCCTGGTACGCGAGCGCCGAGATCGAACTGCACCTGGGCCAGCCCGCCGTCCACCTGGACCGGGCCGCGAAGACGGTCCGCCTGGGCGACGGCACCCTGCTGCACTACGACAAGCTCCTGCTGGCCACCGGCGCCGAACCGCGCCGCCTGGACGTCCCGGGAACGGGCCTGGCCGGCGTGCACCACCTGCGGCGCCTCGCGCACGCCGAGCGGCTGCGGGGCGTCCTGGCCTCCCTGGGCCGGGACAACGGCCACCTGCTGATCGCGGGCGCCGGCTGGATCGGCCTGGAGGTCGCGGCGGCGGCCCGCGAGTACGGGGCCGAGGTCACCGTGGTCGAGCCGGAGGCGACCCCGCTGCACGCGGTGCTGGGCCCGGAGGTCGGCCGGCTCTTCACCGACCTGCACGCCGAGCACGGGGTCCGCTTCCACTTCGGGGCGCGCCTCACCGAGATCATCGGCCACGACGGCATGGTGCTGGCCGCGCGGACGGAGGACGGCGAGGAGCACCCGGCGCACGCGGTGCTCGCGGCGATCGGCGCCGCGCCGCGGACCGCGCTCGCCGAAACCTCCGGCCTGGCCCTGGTCGACCGGGAGCACGGCGGCGGGATCGCGGTCGACGAGTCGCTGCGCACCTCCGATCCGGACATCTACGCGGCCGGGGACGTGGCCGCCGCGCACCACCCGTGGATCGGGTCCCGGCTGCGGGTGGAGCACTGGGCCAACGCCCTCAACGGCGGCCCCGCCGCCGCGCGGGCGATGCTGGGCCGGGAGGTCAGCTACGACCGGGTGCCGTACTTCTTCTCCGACCAGTACGACGTCGGCCTGGAGTACTCGGGGTACGCCCCGGCCGGGAGCTACGACCAGGTGCTGGTCCGCGGGGACGTCGGCAAGCGGGAGTTCATCGCCTTCTGGCTCTCCGAGGGCCGGGTGCTGGCCGGCATGAACGTGAACGTGTGGGACGTCACCGAACAGATCCAGGCCCTGATCAGGTCGGGACGTCCGGTGCAGGCCGACCTGCTCACGGACCCGGAGGTTCCGCTCACCTCGCTGCTGCCTGCGCAGGGGGCCTGACGGGTTTGTCCGCGCCCGGCCGTAGACTTCACGCGTGGCAGGACGGATCAACGACGATGACGTGAAGGCGGTACGGGACGCGGTCCCGATCGACGCCGTGGTCTCCGAGTACCTCCAGCTGCGCAACGCCGGCGGCGGCAACCTCAAGGGCCTGTGCCCCTTCCACGACGAGAAGTCCCCGTCGTTCCAGGTCAGCCCGAGCAAGGGCTTCTACCACTGCTTCGGCTGCCAGGCCGGCGGGGACACCCTCGACTTCATCATGAAGATCGACCACCTCTCCTTCTCGGAGGCGGTCGAGCGGCTGGCCGGCCAGGCCGGCATCACCCTGCGGTACGAGGAGGGCGGCTACACCGCCGGCACCAGCGGCCGCGGCGAGCGCATCCGCCTGGTCGAGGCCCACAAGGCCGCCGCCCTCTTCTACGCGGAGCAGCTCGGCGGCGCCGAGGCGGAGATCGGCCGCCGGTTCCTGGCGGAGCGCGGCTTCGACCAGGCGGCGGCCGAGCACTTCGGCGTGGGCTACAGCCCGGCCGGCTGGGACCACCTGACCCGGTTCCTGCGCGGCAAGGGCTTCAGCGACAAGGAGCTGATCCTCTCCGGGCTGGCCCAGGACAGCCGCAGCGGCAAGCCCATCGACCGGTTCCGCGGCCGGCTCATGTGGCCGATCCGCGACATCAGCGGCGAGGTCGTCGGCTTCGGCGCGCGCAAGCTGCGCGACGACGACAACGGCCCGAAGTACCTGAACACCCCCGAGACGGCGATCTACAAGAAGTCTCAGGTGCTGTACGGCATCGACCTGGCCAAGAAGGAGATCGCCAAGACCTCCCGGGCCGTGGTCGTCGAGGGCTACACCGACGTCATGGCCTGCCACCTGGCCGGGGTCACCACCGCCATCGCCACCTGTGGCACGGCCTTCGGCGGGGACCACATCAAGATCCTGCGCCGGTTGCTGATGGACAACGCGACCGCCGAGGTGATCTTCACCTTCGACGGTGACGCGGCCGGGCAGAAGGCGGCCCTGCGGGCGTTCGAGGACGACCAGAAGTTCGCCGCGGAGACCTCCATCACCATCGCCCCGGGCGGGATGGACCCCTGCGACCTGCGGCTCGCGCAGGGCGACGCCGCCGTGTCCGGGCTGGTGGACTCCCGCACCCCGCTGTTCGAGTTCGCGCTGCGGCACATCGTGGGCCGGCACAACCTGGAGAACCCGGCGGGCCGCGCGGCCGCGCTGGCCGAGGCCGCTCCGGTCGTCGCGAGCATCAAGGACCTGTCGATCCAGCACGAGTCGGCCGTCCAGCTGGCGGGCATGCTGGGCATCCTCGACGAGCAGTTCGTCGTCAAGCGGGTCGCGCAGCTGGCGCGCTGGGCCCGCGAGCGCGGCAACCAGCCGCAGCAGGGCCGGGGTGGCGGGCGGGCGCCCCAGGAGGCTCCGACCGCGCAGCCGCCCGCCGCGGACCGGGGCGGGCCCGCACTGAACCTGCGCAGCCCCGCCCACCGCACGGAGCGCGAGCTGCTCAAGCTGGCGCTCCAGCGCCCCGCGCTGGTCTCCCCCGCCTTCGACGCGTACGGGATGGACGAGTTCACCGCCCCGCCCTACGCCGCGGTCCGCCAGGCCATCCAGGACGCCGGGGGCGCTGCCCAGGCCACGGAGGACTACCTGGTCCGGGTGCGCGAGGCCGCGCCGAACGACACCGTCCGCGCGATGGTCACGGAGCTGGCGGTGGAGGCCATCCACGCCAAGACGGTGGACGAGGTCTACGCGGGGGTGCAGCTGGTCCAGGTCCGGCTGCGTGCCGTGGACCGCCGCGTCCTCGAAATCCAGGGCGCCCTGACCCGCCTGAGCCCGCAGGCCCCCCCGGAGCAGCACGCGGCGGTCCAGCAGGAACTGTGGGTCCTCCAGCAGTACGGGCAGCGTCTGCGCAACCGCGGGGCCGAAGGGCTCTGAGCCGGGGTCGGCGGCCGGGCCGTCGCGGCGGCTACACCCGGTCGCCGCGGCGCAGCCAGTCGCCGCCCGGGATCTCGGTGCCCGATGCGGCCAGGCGCCGGGCCAGCGGGGCCGCCGCCAGGTAGACCCAGGCGCGGACGCGGGTGCCGTCGGGGCGGACGGCCGCGCGGGCGACCCGGTCGTAGACGTTCCCCGGGCGGCCCGGGCCCGCGTACTCCTCCAGCAGGTCCAGCGCGGCCAGTAGTTCCCCGTAGGCGCCCGGCACCGGGGTGATCAGCTCCCCGGTTGTGACGGAGCCCGGTCGCTCGACGGCGTACGGGTAGCCGGGCCCCTCGTAAAGCGCCGCGTCCGGCAGCCGGGCGGGTTCCTCGGCCGCTGTCCGGCCCCGCAGGAACAGGGCGTGGTTGACCTCCCCCGGCCGTAGCGTCCCGTACACGAAGAACGGCAGTACGCCGGATTCCGGCCGATCGACCGATGTCACAGGGCCCTCCCTCGACTCACACTGGGCAGTCCGCGCTCCGGGCCGAAGGTCCCGACCTGCGCGCGGACCACCACCGTACGCACCGCTGTTACACGATCTCCCGGCCCCCGTGACGGTCGCCGACTACGGTCGGAGGCCGCCCCCTCCCCACCCCGACGGTTCTCTCCCCATGACGCGATCACCCCGCCGCACCACCGCCGCCCTGCTGTTGTCCGCGACCGCGCTCGCCCTGGCCGGGTGCGCCGCACCCGGCGGACTGGCCGTCGGCGAGCCCGTGGCTCCCGTCTCCCTCCAGCCGCTGCCGCGGACGCTCTGGCCGGCCTGGGCCGACGACTCGCCCAGGGCCGCAGGGGTCGCGACGGGTACCCGGCAGCCGCCCCCGGCACCGCTGGCGGGCGCGCCCGAGGTGGGTCCGGAGGGCCTCACGGCGGTGAACGAGCTGGACGTCGTACGGGCGGACAAGCAGATGAAGCCGTTCCTGGGCAAGGGGAGGATCGACGCCCCGGGGCGGGCCGGGCTCCGCCCGGCCGTCCACCTCGACGTGACCGGCGACGGGAAACAGGACCTGCTCGTCGCCGCCGACACCGAGAGCGGGCGGACCGCCCTCAGCGTCTACACCGCCCGGGGCGACGAGATCGTCCCCATCCTCTTCACCGTCGGGCGGCGGATGGCCGCCGAGTCCCTGGGCCCGGACCTGCTGATCCGGATCGCCGCAGACGACGGGTCCGAGCAGGCCGTCCGCTACCGCTGGGACGGCGAACGGATGACGGTGGTCAGCGACGAGCGGCGCTTCAACAAGTCCTGCCCGAGCCGCGGCCCCGAGGCCCCCGCACCCTCGGAGCGCGCCGGCACGGGCGGGCGGGCCCCGCGGTGAGGGCCCTGCCGGCCCGCGGCCGGCGGCTGCTGCGGGCCCTGGGACTGCGCTGGAAGATCGCCGTGCTGCTGGCCGTCGGCTGCTCGCTGGCCGCGGTCACCATCGGCGCCCTGATCCACCAGGCGCGGGTGCACCAGGTGGCCGACGCGGCCCGCAAGAGCGCCACCGAGCAACTGGTCCGCGTACGGCAGGTCTACGAACTGACCGGCCGGCTCGACTTCGACAAGGTCGGGGAGGCCCACGCCCGGATCGACTGCCCCGGCATGCCGGCGCCGCTGCGCGAGGCCGCCCTGGCCGGGCGGCGGAGCACCTATCTCGACCTGTCCGGACCGCACCCGGCGGTGTGGGCTGCCCGGCCGGTGGGCGGCGGCCAGGTGCTGACGGTGCGGCAGGCGCTCACCGCCGAGCAGGCCGAACTGGCGGAGCTGGACGGGCAGCTGATCGCGTCCGGGACCGGCGTGGTGGCGCTCTCCGCGGTGGGCGGGGCGCTGCTGGCCAGCCGGCTCAGCAAGGACCTGCGGTCGGCCGCGGAGACGGCCCGGCGGATCAGCGCGGGCGACCTGGACGCGCGGATCGGGGCCTCGGGGGTCCCGGGGAGCCGCGACGAGGTCGCCGAGCTGTCCTCGGCGGTGGACACGATGGCGGCGAGCCTGCAGCAGCGGCTGGAGGCCGAGCAGCGGTTCACGGCGGACGTGGCGCACGAACTGCGCACCCCCCTGACGGGACTGCACACGGCGGCCGAGCTACTGCCTCCCGGACGGCCGACGGAGCTGGTGCGCGACCGGGTCGGAGCGCTGCGGACGCTGACGGAGGACCTGCTGGAGGTGGCCCGGCTCGACGCGAACCGGGAGGAGGCGCGGCTGGAGGAGCACCGGCTGGGGCCGCTGGTCGCCTCGATCACGCGGCGCTCGGGCGTGAGCGCACGGCTGTCGGGCACGGAGGGCGGACGGGGCGGCGCGGCGGACGGCGGGCCGGCCGGCGGGCCGGACGAGCGGCCGGACTGCGGGCCGGACGAGCGGCCGGCCCGGTGTGCGCAGGACCGTAGGGACGCCCGTACGGACGACGGGACGGGCCGCCGGACGGACGGCGGTGCGGGCGCGGGCGCGCTGGTGCGGACGGACGCCCGGCGCCTGGAGCGGATCCTGACGAACCTGCTGCTCAACGCCCGTCGGCACGGGGCCGGGCCGATCACGGTGACGGTGTCCGGCGCCTCGGTGACCGTACGGGACCACGGGCCGGGCTTCCCCGAGAGCCTGCTGCGGGAGGGCCCGCAGCGGTTCAAGACGGGCGCGGCGGAGCGCGGCCAGGGCACGGGGCTCGGCCTGACCATCGCCTTCGGCCAGGCCCAGGTGATCGGCGCCTGCGTGACCCTGTCGAACCCGGACCCCTCGGGCGCGGCAGCCACGGTGACCCTTCCGCGGGCTTGAGGAAGGGGCCCGTCACCCGGACGGGGTGGGGGCACCCTGATGCCCTGCCAAGGGGTCTGACGTGCGCGGATCCCGTCCCGCGGGTCTCCTCGCGGGAAACCTGACGGTGCTTCAGCAGGCGCGCGCCGGACCGGCCGGTTTTCCTCGGAACACGACCCCGTGTCCCCAGGAGTACCCATGCGCCGCAGCACCGCCCACGTGCTCACCGCCACCGCGCTGACCGCCGTCGCCTTCGCCGGCCCGGTCGCCGGGGCGGTGGCCGCCGCGGACCTCGGCATGGCCGGATTCGCACCCGGGGACTTCGCCGTGCTGGAGGTCTGGCCGAAGTCCGCCACCCCGGGCGCCACGGTCACCGTGAACACCAAGGCCTGCGGCACCGGCAGCCTCGCCGAGGGAGACGCCAGCACCGTCGGCGGAGGGCGTTTCAAACTGGTCCCCGGCACGCACAAGGAAGTGGTCGAGGGGCAGTTCCGGGTCGACCACGGCCTCCGGCCGGGCACCTACGGCATCGGCGCGACCTGCGCGAACGGCAAGTTCGCCACCGGCGACCTGGTCGTCACCGAGCACGGCCCGCAGGGCCACGTGCACACCGGGGTGGGCGGTGGCACGACCACCACCACCGACCCCGCCAAGATCACGGCGGGAGCGGTCGCCCTGGCCGCGGCCGCCGTCGGCGGTACCTGGCTCCTGCGTCGCCGGGCGAGCGGCACGCGGAGCTGACGGGCGCCCACCGCGGCCCCGGCCGCGGTCCGACCGGTACCGCCCCCCGTCGCCCGCCCCGCGAGGTCCCCCCGTTCGCGGGGCCGGGCGACGGCCAGTCCTCCGAACGGCAACCCACGGAACGGAACGGCACCACGAGGGGGTACGCATGCACGGCGGCTTCCGGCGCCCTCGCGGGCGCCCCGCGGCCGGCCCGGGCACGACCGGACGGCGCGGTCCCGCCGGACTGGTCGCGATCGCCGCCTGCATCGGCATCTGGCTCGTGACCAGCGGCTCCCGCGAGCCCGTCGGGCCTCCGCTGCCCTCCCCCGCCGAGGCGCTGAGCACGCAGGACCGCTACCCGGGGGCCATCGCCCCGCTCACCGGCTCCCCGCCCACCCGGATCCGGATCCCGTCCATCCGCGTCGACGCCCCGTTGACCGGCCTCGGCCTCGACCACGACGGCGGTCTCGAAGTGCCCCCGCCGACCCGCCGCGACCTCGCGGGCTGGTACCGGGACGGGACCACTCCCGGCGCGCCGGGCACGGCCCTCATCGCGGGACACGTCGACGACGCCAGCGGCCCGGGCGTCTTCTACCACCTGGGCGCGCTCCGGCGGGGGGCCGTGATCGAGGTCGCCCGCGCGGACGGACGCACGGCCCTCTTCACGGTCCACGCGGTCGAGGTCTACGACGCCAAGGCGTTCCCGGACGCGCGCGTCTACGGCCCCTCGCCGCGGGCGGAGCTGCGGGTGATCACCTGCGGCGGCGGTTTCTCGCCGCGCACGGGCTACCAGGGCAACGTGGTGGTCTTCGCGCACCTCACCGGGACGTACTGACCCCCGCCGGTCACCCCCACTGTTCGAAACCCAGCTTGATCACCAGCGCGCCCACCACCGTCAGCAGGACGCCGCGGACGAAACCGCTGCCCTTCTTGAGCGCCATCCCGGCGCCGACCATCCCTCCGGCCAGGTTGAAGACCGCCATCAGCGCGGCCAGCTGCCACAGCACCATCCCCTGGTACGCGAACATCGCGAGCGCCCCCGCGTTGGTGCACACATTGACGATCTTGGCGGTGGCGGAGGCGGTGACCAGGTCGAGGTGGAGCAGGGCGGTGAGGGCCAGCACCAGGAAGGTGCCGGTGCCGGGCCCGATGAGGCCGTCGTAGAAGCCGATGCCCAGGCCGGCCAGGCCGATCGCGAGCAGCACCCGCTGCCGGGAGACGGGTGCGGCAGAGGGGGCGGCGCCGAAACCGGGCTTGAAGATCACCACGGCGGCCACCACCACGAGCACCCCCATGATCAGCGGACGCAGCGCGTCCTTGCTGATCCCGCCCGCGAGGGCCGCGCCTCCCATCGACCCCGCGAGGGCGGCCAGACCGATCCGGACGGCGAGCTTCACGTCGACCGGGGCCTTGCGCGCGTAGGTGACGGCCGCTCCGGTGGTGCCGACGATGGCCACCGCCTTGTTGGTGCCGAGCACGGTGGCGGGGTGGGCGTGCGGCAGGCCGAGCAGCAGGGCGGGCAGGAGCAGCAGTCCGCCGCCGCCCACCACCGCGTCGATCCAGCCGGCGGCGGCTGCGGCCACGCACAGCACGATGATCATGGTGATTGATATGTCAGGCACGGACCCGACCCTAGGGACAGGTTCGATGCATGTTCCATCAGTCCCGGGAAACTTGCGCAAAGGTTGAGCTTCGCCCGGCCGGCACCCGGTCCGGGGCCACCGGAGCAGCAGGTTCCACCCATGCCGTCAGCGCGGTCGCGGCCAGTACGCCGGCCGGCCCCGGCCCCGCCGCGAGCCGCCGCGCGGGAGGTACGCGGACCAGCCCGGTACCAGAGCCCCCGCCACAGGGACCGCCAGCGCAGGAACTGTCCGGGCTCGGCCCGCAGCTCCGCGAGGTCCCGCCCGTGCACGACGACGGAGACCACCCCGGGGCCCTCCGCGCGCACCTCGGCGACGCGCGGCGCGTGCCGCAGGGCCTCCCGTAGGGGCACCACGGCGCGGTACCAGACCAGCAACACGCCGACGAGGGCGTGGCCCAGGGCCCAGGACCAGGCGGCCACCGCCAGATCGGGCCCGGCGAGCTGGTGCCCGAAGGCCAGGGCGGCGGCGAGGTACACGACCGGGTGCACCCCGCGCCAGGTTTCGTGCGCGAGGCGGCGGCGTAGGGCGCGGGCGGAGGTCACGCCGACCGCGGCCAGGAGACCGGTCCCGGCCGCGGCGGCCGCGAGCGCGGGGTAGCCGAGCAGCCCCCGGCCGGCGGAGAGCACGTCCACCCCCTCGTGCACGGCGTAGCCGAGCAGGGCCAGGAGCCCGTGCCCGAAGCAGAGGAGGAGCACGTGGCGGCCGCCCAGCGCGTGCCGGCGGGCGAGCCGGTCGCCGCCGACGCCGTGCTCCACGGCGGGCACCCGGGCCATCAGGAACAGCAGCACGAGGATCCCGTACCCGGCGAGCAGCCCGGTCAGGTGCGCGGCGGTGGCGAAGAGCGCGTCGAGCCGGGCCGAGGGCCGCACCTGGGCGGCCCGGAGCAGGACCACCAGCCCCGCGCCGCCCAGCATCCCGCCCTTGACCCGCACCGCCACATCTCGCATGACGCCCACGCCAAGGCCCTCCGGAGCCCTCCCGGTGATCCTTTAGGGCGCCTTGAGGAAGGGCTCACCGGCCCTTGATCCCGGCGCTGAGGTCGGCGTTCCGCCCGGGTAACAGGGGTGATGCGGCGGGGAAACAGCGAGCCCGCACGCTCGTGCCATGACCTCGCAACAGCGTGTGGTGGTGATCGGCGGCGGCCTGGCGGGCCTGCGGCTCGCCGCGCGGCTGGGCCCGGCCGCGGAGGTGAGCGTCCTCGGCGAGGAGGCCCACGCCCCCTACAACCGGGTCCTGCTCGCCGAGGTCCTGGCGGGCCGGTACGCCCCCGCGGTGACCGCGCTCCCGGACCCCGGTCCCGTGCTGCGCCGCGGGGTGCGGGCCGTGCGCGTCGACCGCGCCGAGCGGCGGGTGCACTGCGACGACGGCAGCGTGGAGACGTACGACGCGCTGGTGCTGGCCACCGGCTCGAACCCGGTGCTGCCGCCGCTGCGCGGGCTGTTCACCCCCGGGGGGCGGGAACTCCCCGACGGGGTCCACGCGTTCCGCACGATGGACGACTGCCTGGCCCTGGCCGCCGCCGTACGGCCGGACCTGCGCGCGGTGGTGATCGGCGGCGGGCTCCTGGGCGTCTCCGCCGCCCGCGCGCTGGCCGTCCGGGGCGCGCAGGTGGTCCTCGCGCAGCAGGCGGAGCGCCTGATGGAGCGCCAACTGGACGCGGACGCCTCCGCGCTGCTGCACGCACACCTGACCACCCTCGGTGTGGAGATCCACACGCGCTGCCGCGTCCGCGGCCTGACCACCGCTGCCACCGCCACCGCCGCCGCCCCCGGCACCCCCGCCGCCCGGCCGGGCCACGCCGCCCGCCGGGTCACCGGAGTCGACCTCGCCGACGGCTACCGCCTCGACGCCGACCTGGTCGTCCTCGCCTGCGGCGTACGTCCCCGCACCGGGCTCGCCCGCGCCGCCGGGCTGGAGGTCCGCAAGGGCGTGGTGGTCGACGACCGGCTGCGCACCGGCGACCCCCGCGTCCACGCCATCGGCGACTGCGCCGAGCACGCCGGCCGGGTGTACGGCCTGGCGGGCCCCGCCCTGGACCAGGCCGACGCCCTGGCGGCGGTCCTCACGGGCGCGGACGCCACCGGCCGCGGCGCCGCCGGCGCCCGCGCCGCCGGCTACACGGGGACCCGCGCCCTGACCCGCCTCACCCTGAGCGCCGGAGGCACCGGCCCCTTCGACCTCGCCGCCTTCGGCGAGCCGACCCCGCTCCCCGGCGACGACGTGGTCCGTCTCGCCGACGCCACCCGCCGCACCTACCGCAAGGTCGTCGTCCGCGGCGACCGCCTCGTCGGCGGGGTGCTGCTGGGCGAGCTCTCCACCGTGGGCGCCCTCGCCCGCAGCTGGGAGGGCGACGAACCACTGGACGACCTGTTCCACCTGCTCACCGACGACGGAGGCCACTGACATGACCGAGCCCCTGCCCGCGATCGTGCTGATCGGCCACGGCATGGTCGGCCAGCGCTACCTGGAGGCCCTCGCCGAACGCGGCGCCACCGCCACGCACCGGATCACCGTGCTCTGCGAGGAGCCCCGGCCCGCCTACGACCGCGTACACCTCACCTCCTACTTCTCCGGCAGCACCCCCGAGGACCTGTCCCTCGTCCCGGCCGGGTTCATGGAGCGGCACGGCATCGCGCTGCGCCTCGACGACCCCGCCGAGAGCATCGACCGGGACGCGCGTACCGTCACCTCCCGCTCCGGGCACGTGTTCCCGTACGACGTCCTGGTCCTGGCGACCGGCAGCTTCCCCTTCGTGCCGCCCRTCCCCGGCAAGGACGCCCCGGGCTGCTTCGTGTACCGCACGATCGAGGACCTCCTCGCGATCGAGGAGTACGCCAAGACGCGCACCGCCGGCGCCGTCGTCGGCGGCGGCCTGCTCGGCCTGGAGGCGGCCGGGGCGCTCAAGGGCCTCGGACTGGCCACCCGCGTCGTGGAGTTCGCGCCCCGGCTGATGCCCGTCCAGGTGGACGAGGGCGGTGGCGCCGCCCTGCTGCGGACCATCGAGTCCATGGGACTGACCGTGCACACCGGCGTCGGCACCCAGGAGGTGCTGACGGGCGAGGACGGCGCGGTCACCGGCATGCGGCTCTCGGACGGCTCCACCGTCGACACCGGGCTCGTCGTCTTCTCCGCCGGGGTCCGCCCCCGCGACGGGCTCGCCCGCGACTGCGGCCTGGACGTCGGCGAACGCGGCGGGATCGCCGTCGACTCCCGCTGCCGCACCTCCGACCCGCGGGTCTACGCCATCGGCGAGTGCGCCCTGGCTTGCGACGGCCGGGTGTACGGCCTGGTCGCACCGGGCTACGAGATGGCCGAGACGGCCGCCGAGGACCTGCTCGGCCGCGAGCGGGAGTTCACCGGGGCCGACCTGTCCACCAAGCTGAAGCTGCTCGGCGTGGACGTGGCCTCCTTCGGAGACGCGCACGGCACCTCCCCCGACAGCCTGGACGTGGTCTGGTCCGACTCGCGCAGCGGCGTCTACAAGAAGCTCGTCGTCTCCCCGGACGGGGTCCTGCTCGGCGGGGTGCTGGTCGGCGACGCCGACGCGTACGGGCTGCTGCGCCCGCTCACCGGCAGCGTCCCGCCCGTCGCCCCGGAGCAGCTGGTCCTGCCCGCCGGGCTCGGCCCCGCCACCGAGCTGGGCCCGGCCGCGCTCCCGGACACCGCGGTGATCTGCTCCTGCCACAACGTCACCAAGAAGGCGATCACCGCCTGCGCGACCCTGCCCGAGGTCAAGAAGTGCACCAAGGCCGGCACGGGCTGCGGAGGCTGCCTGAAGGTGATCGGCCGGCTGCTGCCGGCCGCCGCCGACAAGGGGCTGTGCGGCTGCTTCCCGTACACCCGCGCCGAGCTCTACGAGATCGTCCGCACCCGTCGCCTCACCTCGTACCGGGAGATCCTCGACGGTCACGGCCGCGAGGAGGCCCGGGGCGGCGAGGGCTGCGAGGTGTGCAAGCCGGCCGTCGGCTCGGTCATCGCCTCCCTCGCCCCCACCCTGGGCGCGAGCGGCTACGTCCTGGACGGGGAGCAGGCAGCCCTCCAGGACACCAACGACCACTTCCTCGCGAACCTGCAGCGCAACGGCTCCTACTCGGTCGTGCCGCGCATCCCCGGCGGGGAGATCACGCCCGACAAGCTGATCGTGATCGGCGAGGTGGCCCGCGACTTCGGCCTCTACACGAAGATCACCGGCGGCCAGCGCATCGACCTCTTCGGCGCGAGCGTGGACCAGCTCCCCCGCATCTGGGCACGCTTGGTCGACGCCGGATTCGAATCCGGCCACGCCTACGGCAAGGCCCTGCGGACGGTGAAGTCCTGCGTGGGGCAGACCTGGTGCCGCTACGGGGTCCAGGACAGCGTCCGCATGGCCATCGACCTGGAGCTGCGCTACCGGGGCCTGCGCGCCCCGCACAAGCTGAAGTCGGCGGTCTCGGGCTGCACCCGCGAGTGCGCCGAGGCCCGGAGCAAGGACTTCGGGATCATCGCCACGGCGAACGGCTGGAACCTCTACGTCGGCGGCAACGGCGGGGCCGTCCCGCGCCACGCCGACCTCCTGGCGCAGGACCTGTCGGACGCCGAGCTGGTCCGGCTCATCGACCGGTTCCTGATGTTCTACATCCGCACCGCGGACCGGCTGGAGCGCACGTCGACCTGGCTGGACCGGCTGGAGGGGGGCCTGGACCACCTGCGGGACGTGATCGTGCACGACTCGCTCGGCCTGTGCGCGGAGCTGGAGGCGCTGATGGCCGACCACGTCGCGCACTACCGCGACGAGTGGGCCGAGACCCTCCGGGACCCGGAGCGGATGCGCCGGTTCGTGTCCTTCGTCAACGCTCCCGGCGCCCCCGACCCGACCGTGAAGTTCGTGCCCGAACGCGGCCAGGTCAAGCCCGACCTGGCCGTCCTGAGCGTGGGAGGTCCTGTCCGATGAGCGTGGAACTGCGGGTGGCGGAAGGCTGGCTGACGGTGTGCGAGCTGTCCTCGCTCACCCCGGGGAGGGGGGTCGCCGCCCTGTTGCCCGACGGGAGCCAGGCCGCCGTGTTCCTCGACCGCGCCGGGCGTCCGTATGCGATCGGCAACCAGGACCCCTTCACCGGCGCGCACGTCCTGTCGCGCGGGCTCCTGGGGTGGGCGGCGGGCCGGCCGTTCGTGGCCTCGCCGCTGCTCAAGCAGCGCTTCGACCTGGAGTCGGGGCGCTGCCTGGACGACGAGGAGGTGGCGGTCCGGACGTACCCGGTGCGGACCGCCGCAGCCTCGTAGCGCAGGTCAGCCCTGGACCATCGAGGGGTCCATCCACATGATCTCCCAGGTGTGGCCGTCGAGGTCGTCGAAGGCCCGGCCGTACATGACGCCGTGGTCCTGGGCGGGCCGGGGCTCGGTGGCCCCGGCCGCCAGGGCCCCGTCGACCAGCGCGTCGACCGCGGTGCGGCTCTCGGCGCTCAGGCAGAGCAGCACCTCGGAGGTGGTGGTGGCGTCGGCGATGGCCTTGTGGGTGAAGTCCTTGTAGCGGGCCTCGGTGAGGAACATCGCGACGATGCTCTCGGTGATGGGCATGGACGCGCAGTTCTCGTCGGTGAACTGCGCGTTGAAGGAGTAACCGAGCGCACTCCAGAAGGCCTTGGTCGCCTCCAGGTCCTTGACGGGCAGGTTGACGAAGATCATGGTGGCCATCTCGGTCTCTCTCTTCTCTCGTGTGGTGCTTTCGAGAGGTAGACCGTGACCCCCCGGCGAACTCATCGCTCTGCGGGAAACTTTGTCGAAATTTCTTTGCCGCGCCACGAAACCGCAGGTCAGAGCCGCGCACACCCGGTCAGGACACCACGGCGCCCCCCTTGAGGAGGGCCGCGCCCAGGGGGGTGACGGTGTGGAGGACGGCGTTGCCGTGGCGGAGGGTGGTCACCAGGCCGGCTTCGCGCATCACGCAGGCGTGCTGGCTCGCCGACGCCAGGGAGACCCCGGCCCGGCGGGCCAGTTCGCTGGTGGTGGCCCCGTCGCCGATGGCCCGCAGGACCACGGAGCGGGTGTGGCCCACCAGCTTGCCCAGGGTCCGCTGGCGCTGTTCCTCCGCGGGCCGCGCGGCCTCGCCGCCGGCCGTCGAGGAGGCCAGCTGGGCCGCGGCCGGGTAGACGAGCACGGGCGGCAGCTCCGGGTCGTGCAGGGTCACCGCCGTGCGCCGGCAGAAGAAGGAGGGCTGGAGCAGCAGCCCGCGCCCCCGCAGCCGTACGTCCCGGTCCACCGGGTACTCGCACTCCAGCACCGGGGCCCGCCAGCGCAGCATCGGCGGCAGCGAGGCGAGCAGCTCGTCCGCGCCGCCGTCCAGCAGCGCCCGGCCGCGTGCCGCCCGCTCCGCCTCGATCTGGGCCTGGATGTGGGTCCAGTACGGCTCCACGGCCGCGCGGTGGTAGCCCCGCAGCTCGCCCAGGAGCCGGGGCAGGTGTTTGGTGCCGCCGTCGATGAACTCCCGCAGGCGGGCGGGCGCAGGCGTCCCGAAGGCCGCCCCGAAGCCCGTCCCGGCGCCGGCGCCCACGAGGGACAGCTCGCGCCGCAGCCGTTCGGGCCGGAGCGCGCGCAGGGCGTCGAGGCCCACGTCCCATCCGTACTGCCCCTCGGCGGGGGTCAGGAAATCCGGGAAATAGCCGCGCGCGGGTATGAGCGCCCCCAGCAGCCTTGTTTCACCATTCAACCGGCTACGGGTTTCCGTACGCCATTCACCGAACAACCGGACATCACGCCGGTCTCTTAAGCGGTGAAAACTCAGAATCGTTTCCCACAACGCATCGGGACGTCCTGCCATCCGTACGCGTGCCAGGTCCACTCCAGTGAAATGGATACGAAGC
The DNA here is from genome assembly GCF_052114405.1 of Streptomyces sp. M-16. Taxonomy (NCBI): domain Bacteria; kingdom Bacillati; phylum Actinomycetota; class Actinomycetes; order Kitasatosporales; family Streptomycetaceae; genus Streptomyces; species Streptomyces sp. M-16. Next base: position 113,994 of record NZ_JBFRER010000003.1, read on the forward strand.
ACCGAACCCCCAGCTGTGCAACCGCAATCCCCCCGCCCTATGAGTATGCATGCCGTCACACGTGGTCACCACGCCCTTTCGGCCACAGTTGAAACCCCTTTCGGCAGGGGCGTGACAAGCGAAATCCTGTACTCCGCCAGGCACACTCCGGTGCGACCGAAACGCTCCGTGAAGGCCGTGGGGGGCTTTGCGGGGCCTGGCGGTCGGTCGCACAGGGAAGCGCCGACGTGCCTGGCAGATAGGCGCCAGGCGGTGGACGGGTGGGGATCCGTCCACCGCCTGGCGCCGTAAAGCCTTCGCTGAATATGCGGCGATACCCGGCTTCGCCGCCGCCTTCGAAATGAAGGCGCGCCTGCCCCCGGAGGTCAGGCAACCGGGGACAGGCGCGGTCAGGGGGGAGCGGCCACGGCCGCTCCCGGCGGGGCTCAGCGGCTGTCGGAGCCCTTCGCCTCGGCGGCCGCGCGGCCGGCCTCCAGGCGCGCCACCGGGATCCGGAAGGGCGAGCAGGAGACGTAGTCGAGGCCCACCTCGTGGAAGAAGTGCACCGACTCCGGGTCGCCGCCGTGCTCACCGCAGACGCCGAGCTTGAGGTCGGGGCGGGTGGCCCGGCCCTGCTCGACCGCGTGGCGCACGAGCGAGCCGACGCCGTCCTTGTCGATGGTCTCGAAGGGCGAGACCCCGAAGATGCCCTTCTCCAGGTACGCGGTGAAGAAGCTGGCCTCGACGTCGTCGCGGGAGAAGCCCCACACCGTCTGGGTCAGGTCGTTCGTGCCGAAGGAGAAGAACTGCGCGGCCTCGGCGATCTGGCCGGCGGTCAGGGCGGCGCGCGGCAGCTCGATCATCGTGCCGATCGACAGCTTGAGGCTGGTGCCGGTGGCGGCCTCGACCTCGGCGATGACCCCGTCGGCCTCGTCGCGGACGATCTCCAGCTCCTGGACGGTGCCCACGAGCGGGATCATGATCTCGACGCGCGGGTCGCCCTTGGCGTTCTTGCGCTCGGCCGCGGCCTCGGCGATCGCCCGGACCTGCATGGCGAACAGACCGGGGATGACCAGGCCGAGGCGGACGCCGCGCAGACCCAGCATCGGGTTCTGCTCGTGCAGCTTGTGCACGGCCTGGAGCAGGCGCAGGTCGTTCTCGTTGGCGTCCTTGCGGGACTCGGCGAGGGCGACGCGGACCGACAGCTCGGTGATGTCGGGCAGGAACTCGTGCAGCGGCGGGTCGAGCAGCCGGACGGTGACGGGCAGGCCGTCCATCGCCTCGAACAGCTCGGTGAAGTCCTTCTTCTGCAGCGGCAGCAGGGCCGACAGGGCGCCCTCGCGCTCCTCGTCGGTGTCCGCGAGGATCAGGCGCTCGACCATCTCGCGGCGCTCGCCGAGGAACATGTGCTCGGTGCGGCACAGGCCGATGCCCTGGGCGCCGAAGCGGCGGGCGCGCAGCGCGTCCTCGGCGTTGTCGGCGTTGGCGCGCACCCGCAGGCGGCGCACGCGGTCCGCGTAGGCCATGATCCGGTGCACGGCGGCGACCAGCTCGTCGGCGTCGTCGGCGCCGGCGTGCATGCGGCCCTCGAAGTACTCGACGACCGGGGACGGTACGACGGGTACCTCACCGAGGTAGACCTTGCCGGTGGAGCCGTCGATGGAGACGACGTCGCCCTCTTCGATGACCGTCTCGCCGACCGTCATCCGGCGGCGCTTGGTGTCGACGTCCAGCTCCTCGGCGCCGCAGACGCAGGTCTTGCCCATGCCGCGGGCGACGACGGCGGCGTGCGAGGTCTTGCCGCCGCGCGAGGTGAGGATGCCCTCGGAGGCGATCATGCCGTCGAGGTCGTCGGGGTTGGTCTCGCGGCGGATCAGGATGACCTTCTCGCCGGAACGGGACCACTTGACGGCCGTGTACGAGTCGAAGACGGCCTTGCCGACCGCCGCACCCGGGGAGGCGGCGATGCCGCGGCCCAGCAGGGTGGTCTTCGCGTCCTCGTCGAAGCGCGGGAACATCAGCTGGGCCAGCTGGTGGCCGGTGACGCGCTGCAGCGCCTCGGCCTCGTCGATCAGGCCCTGGTCCACGAGCTGGGTGGCGATGCGGAAGGCGGCGCCGGCGGTGCGCTTGCCGACACGGGTCTGGAGCATCCACAGCTGACCGCGCTCGATGGTGAACTCGATGTCGCAGAGGTCCTTGTAGTGGGTCTCCAGCTTCGTCATGATCGCCATGAGCTGGTCGTACGAGGCCTTGTCGATGGCCTCCAGGTCCGCGAGCGGAACGGTGTTGCGGATGCCCGCGACGACGTCCTCGCCCTGGGCGTTCTGGAGGTAGTCGCCGTAGACGCCCGCGTGGCCGCTGGCCGGGTCACGGGTGAAGGCGACGCCGGTGCCGGAGTCGGGGCCGAGGTTGCCGAAGACCATCGAGCAGATGTTGACCGCGGTGCCCAGGTCGCTCGGGATGCGCTCCTGGCGGCGGTAGAGCTTGGCGCGGTCGGTGTTCCAGGAGTTGAAGACGGCCTCGACGGCGAGGTCGAGCTGCTCGCGGGCGTCCTGCGGGAACTCGCGGCCGGCCTCCTTCGAGACGATCTTCTTGAAGGCCTTGACCAGCTTCTTGAGGTCGGCGGCGTCGAGGTCGGTGTCGACGGTGACCTTCTTGGCGGCCTTGGCCTCGTCGAGGGCGTCCTCGAAGAGCTCGCCCTCGACGCCGAGGACGGTCTTGCCGAACATCTGGATGAGACGGCGGTACGAGTCCCACGCGAAGCGCTCGTTGCCCGCCTGGGCGGCGAGGCCGGTGACGGACTCGTCGGAGAGGCCGATGTTGAGGACCGTGTCCATCATGCCCGGCATGGAGAACTTGGCTCCGGAGCGGACGGAGACCAGCAGCGGGTCGTCCGACTGACCGAGCTTCTTGCCCATCTTCGCTTCGAGGGCGGCGAGGTGCGCGCCGACCTCGTCGCGCAGCTCGGCCGGGGCCGAGCCGCTCTCCAGGTAGACCTTGCAGGCCTCGGTGGTGATGGTGAAGCCGGGGGGCACGGGGAGACCAAGGTTGGTCATCTCGGCGAGGTTGGCTCCCTTGCCGCCGAGAAGGTCCTTGAGGTCCCGGTTGCCCTCGGTGAAGTCGTAGACGAACTTCTGATCTTTGTTTTCCGACACGGGTCTCGACTCCTCGAGGACTCGGGTGGCTGCCCTGACGGCCAGGAACATACCCAGATCGAAGGCTTCTGGGTACGTCCACTTGGCCGTCATGCGGCTGTAACCACCCGTGCGCCACCAGATCGAAAGTAACTCACGGGTAAGGAAAACTCCCTCTCAGCGTTCACAACCCGAAGGGAGAGGGGGGCTTTGAGGCCTGATCACACTCGGATGAGCGATCATCGATACATTTGCGTTCAAGTCTTGAACGCACAAAGGGTGGCACCCAGTGCCACCCTTTGAAAGTCTTACCCGTGACTTATGTGCTCATCTGAGCGAAACCCCTCCCATGCGTGGCGTATATCACGCCGCACGGAGGGCGATTTGTCAGCCTCCGGAAGTGTCCAGCTCGGCGTCCTCGCTCACGCCGGCACAGTCGTACGGATCGTTCAACCAGCCCTCGGGCAGGACAACCCGGTTGTTTCCGGACGTCCGGCCGCGCGGACCGTCCGCGCTCTCGGGCCACGACTGATCCAGATCCAGCTCGCTCAGATGAGCGTCCAGTTCGGCCAGGGAGGACGTGACCGCCAGCTTCCCCCGCATCTCGGACCCCACCGCGAAGCCCTTGAGGTACCAGGCCACGTGCTTACGGAAGTCGATCACCCCGCGCGCCTCGTCGCCGATCCACTCCCCCAGCAGCTGCGCGTGCCTGACCATCGTGGCCGCTACCTCGCGCAGCGTGGGCTTGTGGAAGTCCTCGGGCCTGCCCTCGAAGGCCGCCACCAGGTCGTTGAACAGCCACGGCCGCCCGAGGCAGCCGCGCCCCACGACGACGCCGTCGCAGCCGGTCTCGCGGACCATGCGCAGGGCGTCCTCCGCACACCAGATGTCGCCGTTGCCGAGCACCGGGATCTCCGGGACGTGCTCCTTGAGGCGCGCGATGGCCTCCCAGTCGGCCGTCCCGCCGTAGTGCTGGGCGGTGGTGCGGCCGTGCAGGGCGATGGCGGTGACCCCCTCCTCGACGGCGATCCGGCCGGCGTCGAGGTAGGTGAGGTGTTCGTCGTTGATGCCCTTGCGCATCTTCATCGTCACGGGCAGATCGCCCGCGCCCGCGACGGCCTCGCGCAGGATCGCACGCAGCAGGTTGCGCTTGTAGGGCAGGGCCGAGCCGCCTCCCTTGCGGGTGACCTTGGGGACGGGGCAGCCGAAGTTGAGGTCGATGTGGTCGGCGCGGTCCTCTTCGACGATCATCCGGACGGCCTTGCCGACCGTCACCGGGTCCACCCCGTACAGCTGAATCGAGCGGGGCTTTTCCGTGGCGTCGAAGTGGATCAACTGCATGGTCTTGTCGTTGCGCTCGACCAGGGCGCGGGTCGTGATCATCTCGCTCACGAACAGCCCCTTGCCGCCCGAGAACTCGCGGCAGAGGGTGCGGAACGGGGCATTGGTGATGCCGGCCATCGGCGCGAGCACCACCGGGGGCTGCACGGTGTGCGGGCCGATCGCGAGCGGCGGGGGGAGCGTGGTCATCCCCCCATTGTCGCGCATGCCCTTGTTGTTAGTTAGACGTACTATCGGCGGCATGCATCACATGAGTCACCGGCGGCGCGTGCTCGTCCTGGCGATCTGCTGCATGAGCCTGCTCATCGTCAGTCTCGACAACACCGTCCTGAACGTCGCGCTCCCTTCGATGCGCCACGACCTGCACGCCTCGGTCTCGGGCATGCAGTGGACGATCGACGCATACACCCTGGTCCTCGCCTCGCTGCTGATACTGGCCGGGTCCACGGCCGACCGGATCGGGCGCCGCAAGGTCTTCGCGGCGGGGCTGGTCCTCTTCACCGCGGGCTCGGCGCTCTGCTCGCTCGCCCCCACCCTCGAATGGCTGATCGCCTTCCGGATGGTCCAGGCCGTCGGCGGGTCGATGCTCAATCCGGTCGCCATGTCGATCATCACCAACACGTTCACGGACCCGAAGGAACGCGCCCGCGCCATCGGCGTCTGGGGCGCGGTGGTGGGCATCTCCATGGCCGCCGGGCCCCTGATCGGCGGCCTGCTGGTGGATTCCGTCGGCTGGCGGTCGATCTTCTGGGTGAACCTGCCCGTCGGCCTCCTCGCCCTCGCCCTGACCCTGCGCTACCTCCCCGAGTCCCGGGCCGAGCACCCCCGCCGGTCCGATCCGGTGGGCCAGCTGCTGGTCATGGTCCTGCTCGGCGCGATGACGTACGGGATCATCGAGGGCCCGGCGGCCGGCTGGACCTCCCCGGTCATCGTCGGCTGCGCCCTGGCCGCCGTGGCCGCGCTGGTCGCGCTGATCGTCTACGAGCCCCGGCGCGCGGAGCCGCTGATCGACCCCCGGTTCTTCCGGAGCGCGCCGTTCAGCGGGGCGACGGTGATGGCGGTGAGCGCCTTCGCCGCGCTGTCCGGGTTCCTCTTCCTGAACACCCTCTACCTCCAGGACGTACGGGGGCTGGGCGCCCTCGACGCCGGGCTCTACATGCTGCCGATGGCCGTGCCGGCGTTCCTGTGCGCGCCGCTGGCCGGCCGGCTGGTCGCCACCCGGGGGCCGCGTCTCCCGCTGCTGATCGCGGGGGTGGCGATGGGGGCGAGCGGGCTGCTGTTCGCGGCGTTCTCGGCGGAGGGCTCCACCCCCCTGATGTTCGCCGGGTACGTGCTCTTCGGCATCGGCTTCGGCCTGGTCAACGCCCCGATCACCAATACGGCGATCTCCGGGATGCCGCGCGCCCAGGCGGGGGTCGCGGCCGCCGTGGCCTCCACCAGCCGGCAGACCGGCGGGGCGCTGGGCGTCGCGGTGATCGGCGCCGTGCTGGCGGCCGGGACGGCGGGCGGCGGGGACTTCGCGGCGGCCACCCGGCCCGCCTGGTGGATCATCACGGCCTGCGGGCTGCTGGTGCTGCTCGTGGGCGCGGTGACGACCGGCGCGTGGGCCGACGCCACGGCCCGGCGGACGGCCCGCGACCTCGAACCGGCCCTCAGCCCCGCGGCGGCCGCCGCTCCCCCCATGGCCTGACGGGCCACCGGTCCGCGGCGGGACCGGGCCGCTTCACACCGACGGGTGACAGATATTGAAATCTGTCACCCGTCATGTCATTGTCGTTCCATGACGACCCACGAGAACACCACCGCCACCCCCCGCACGCTCGGCGCCACGGGCCCCGCCGTCTTCCCCCTGGGGCTGGGCTGCATGGGCATGTCCGCGCTCTACGGCGAGGCCGACCGGTCCGAGTCCCTCGCGACCGTCCACGCCTTCCTGGAGGCGGCCCCCGCCGGGATGAACACGCTGCTCGACACCGGCGACTTCTACGGCATGGGCCACAACGAGCTGCTGATCAACGAAGCCCTGCGCACCGCCCCCGCGGCCGCCCGCGAGGCGGCGCTGACCAGCGTCAAGTTCGGAGCCCTGCGCACCGTCGAGGGCGGCTTCGCCGGGTACGACGGCCGGCCCGCGGCCGTGAAGAACTTCCTGGCCTACTCCCTGCAGCGGCTCGGCCGGGACCACATCGACATCTACCGGATCGCCCGCGTGGACCCGGACGTCCCGATCGAGGAAACCGTCGGGGCCATCGCCGAGGCCGTGCAGGCGGGGCACGTACGGCACATCGGCCTCTCCGAGGTCGGCGCCGACACCCTGCGCCGGGCCGCCGCCGTGGCCCCGATCTCCGATCTCCAGATCGAGTATTCCCTGATCTCCCGCGGCATCGAGGACGAGATCCTGCCGACCGCCAGAGAGCTCGGCATCGGGATCACGGCGTACGGGGTGCTCTCCCGCGGCCTGATCAGCGGCCACTTCTCCCGCGACCGCGAGCTGGCCCCGGGCGACTTCCGCGGGATGAGCCCCCGCTTCCAGGGCGAGAACCTCCAGCGCAACCTCGACCTGGTCGAGGCACTGCGCAAGGTGGCCGCGGAGAAGGGCGTGAGCGTGGCGCAGACCGCCATCGCCTGGGTGCTCGCCCAGGGTCCGCGCCACGGCGTCGACATCGTGCCGCTGGTCGGGGCCCGGCGCCGGGACCGGCTGGCCGAGGCACTCGGTGCCATGCGGGTGGAGCTGACCCCGGCGGACCTGGCCGCCATCGAAGCGGCGGTCCCGGCGGGAGCGGCGGCCGGCGATCGCTACCCGGCGGCCCAGATGGCCCACCTGGACAGCGAGCACTGAGCGGGCGGTACGGTCGTACCCATGCCCTCCGCTGCCGCCGAGCCCCTGACCCCCGAGCGCATCCTCGAAACGACCGAGGAGGTGCTGCGGCGCTTCGGCCCGGGCAAGGCGACCGTGGTGGACGTGGCGCGCGCCCTGGGCGTCAGCCACGGCAGCGTGTACCGGCACTTCCCGTCGAAGGCGGCACTGCGCGAGGCTGTCACGGACCGCTGGCTCGCCAAGAGCGTGGTCGTGCTGGAGCGCATCGCCTCGGCTCCGGCCGAGGCGGCCCCCTCCAAGCTGGAGGCGTGGCTCGAAGCGCTCTTCGAGGCCAAGCGGCAGAAGGCCGGGGCGGATCCCGAGCTGTTCGCCACCTACACCGTGCTGCTCGCCGAGAACAGCGGGGTGGTCGACGCCCACCTGACCCAGCTCATCGACCAGCTGGCGCGGATCATCGCCGAGGGCGTCGCGGCCGGCACCCTGGCCGCGCCCGATGTCCCCGCGGCCGCCCGTGCCGTGTTCGACGCCACCGGGCGCTTCCACGATCCGCAGTACGCGGCGGACTGGGTCTCGCCGACGATCGTGCCCGAGTTCGAGGCCGTCACCTCGCTCATCATCCGGGGCCTGCGCGCCTGACCTGGGAGTCCGTTGTCCGGAGCGAGGCCCATCATCCGGAATAAGACCCTCCGAACAGCTTGGCGATCATTTTGGGCCGGCCAGCTTGTACATGTCCCTGTCATTTCTTTACGGTCCCCTTACCGCACACTTCACCAGGTACGTTCCAGGGGGAACCTTGTCCACCGACGTCTCACGCCCCGCACCTCCCGCGCGCTCCGGCGCGGCCGCCGCCGTCAGCTGGATCCTGACGATCGGTCTCAACGTGATCGCGCCGATCCTCACCTACAACACGCTCACCGAGGACCACGGCTGGAGCGAATTCGCGGCGCTGCTCGTCAGTGGCGCCTGGCCGGTCCTCGACACCGCCATCGTCGTGGCCTGGCGGCGCAAGTTCGACGAATTCGCCCTGGTCACCCTCGTTTTCCTGGTGATCACGGCCGTCGTCTCGCTCGTCGGCGCCCAGTCGGCCCGGGCCCTGCTGATCAAGGACTCGGGCGTGACGGGCCTGTTCGGGCTGCTCTGCCTGGTGACCCTGGCCACGGCCCGCCCGCTGATGTTCTACTTCGGCCGCAAGTTCGCCACGGACGGCACTCCGGAAAGCACCGCCTGGTGGAACGGCCTGTGGCAGTACGAGGGCTTCCGCACCACGATGCGCCGCATGACCCTCGTCTGGGGCGTGGCCTACGTCATCGAGGCCCTGGTCCGGGTCGCCCTGGCCTTCGTCCTGAGCACCTCGACCATGGTGACGATCAGCCCGTTCATGATCTACGGGACGATGGGCGGCCTGGCGCTGTGGACGGCCCGCTACGGCAAGCGTTCCCAGGCCGAGGGCGAGCGCCGCGCCGCCGAGGCGGCCGAGGCGGCCGAAGCGACGGCCGCACGGACGGCCGTGCAGGCGGCCGGAGGAAGCCCCGCGGCCTGACCCGCCGCGCAGGAGCACACGAAAGCCGGTGGCCCGGTGCGCGGATCGCGCACCGGGCCACCGGCCTTTTCGCGTCGGGACCTAGCAGCCGAGCAGACGGCTGCCGAGGTAGCTCTGGATCTGGTCCAGGGAGACGCGCTCCTGCTTCATGGTGTCGCGCTCGCGCACGGTCACGGCGTTGTCGTCCAGGGTGTCGAAGTCGACGGTGACGCAGAACGGCGTACCGATCTCGTCCTGGCGACGGTAGCGGCGGCCGATGGCACCGGCGTCGTCGAACTCGATGTTCCAGTTCTTGCGCAGGTCGGCGGCCAGGCCCTTGGCCTTCGGCGACAGCTGCGGGTTGCGGGACAGCGGCAGGACGGCGACCTTGATGGGCGCCAGGCGCGGGTCGAGGCGCATGACGGTGCGCTTCTCCATGACGCCCTTGGCGTTGGGGGCCTCGTCCTCGTTGTACGCGTCGAGCATGAAGGCGAGCATGGCGCGGTTCACACCGGCCGCCGGCTCGATGACGTACGGCGTGTAACGCTCGCCGGCCTCCTGGTCGAAGTACGTCAGGTCCTGGCCGGAGGCGGCGGAGTGCGCCTTGAGGTCGAAGTCGGTGCGGTTGGCCACGCCCTCCAGCTCGGAGAACTCGTTGCCACCGAAGTTGAAGCGGTACTCGATGTCGGCGGTGCGCTTCGAGTAGTGGGACAGCTTCTCCTTCGGGTGCTCGTACCAGCGGATGTTCTCCTCGCGGATACCGAGGCCGCGGTACCAGTTCCACCGCTCGGCCATCCAGTACTCCTGCCACTGCTCGTCCTCGCCCGGCTTGACGAAGAACTCCATCTCCATCTGCTCGAACTCGCGCGTGCGGAAGATGAAGTTGCCCGGCGTGATCTCGTTGCGGAAGGACTTACCCATCTGCGCGATGCCGAACGGGGGCTTCTTGCGCGAAGTCGTCTGCACGTGGGCGAAGTTGGTGAAGATGCCCTGGGCGGTCTCCGGGCGCAGGTACGCCTTGGAGCCGGTGTCCTGGGTCGGGCCGAGGTGGGTCTCCAGCATGCCGGAGAACTGCTTGGGCTCGGTGAACTGACCCTTCACACCGCAGTGGGGGCAGTTGATGTCGGCAAGGCCGTTGGCGGGCGGGCGGCCGTGCTTGGCCTCGTACGCCTCTTCCAGGTGGTCGGCACGCTGACGCTTGTGGCAGGAGGTGCACTCGGTGAGCGGGTCGGAGAAGGTCGCGACGTGGCCGGAGGCCACCCACACCTCGGGGGCCAGGATCACGGAAGAGTCGAGGCCGACGACGTCCTCACGCCCGGTGACCATCGCCTTCCACCACTGGCGCTTGATGTTCTCCTTGAGCTCGACACCGAGCGGGCCGTAGTCCCAGGCAGCCCTGGAGCCGCCGTAGATGTCACTGCACGGGAAAACGAAGCCACGGCGCTTGCTCAGGCTGACGATGGTTTCGATCTTGTCGGCGGCCACGGTGCTCTCTTCATTACGAGGACGAACGGCGAAGTCTTAAGGTTACCGGCGCCCGCACCCCRCCTATCAAATCGGGGACCCCTTCTACGGACGGCGGCAGTCCGCTCACCTGGGTTTTTGACAATCGTTTCCATCTTTGATGAAAATGGATGTCATGAACGTACGACGCCTCATACCCACCGCCGCCCTCGCCGGCGCCGTCGCCCTGGCCGCGACGGCCCTCACCGCCTGCTCCGGAGCCGGCGCCCAGGCCGGTGACGACAAGGGCGGCAGACTGGGTGTGACGGCGTCGTTCTACCCGCTGCAGTTCCTCGCCGAGCAGATCGGCAAGGAGCACGTGAAGGTCACGGGCCTCACCAAGCCGGGCGTCGAACCGCACGACCTGGAGATCACCCCCCGGCAGACCTCGCAGCTGGGCGACGCCGACGTGGTCCTCTACCTCAAGACCCTCCAGCCCGCCGTGGACAAGGCCATCGAGCTGTCCGGCGTGAAGAACGTCGTCGACGCCGCCACCCTCACCAAGCTGGAGACCCACTCCGCCTCCGGGCACGAGGGCCACGACCACGCGGCCGAGGGCGAGGGCGAGGGGCACGACCACGGCGAGGCCGGCACCGACCCCCACGTGTGGCTGGACCCCGTCAAGTACGCGGAGGTCGCCCAGGGCGTCGGCGCCGCACTGGAGAAGGCCGACCCCTCCAACGCGGCCGACTACCGCAAGAACGCCGGTGAACTCGTCGCCAAGCTGGGCGCCCTGGACACCGAGTTCAAGGACGGCCTGCAGAACACGGCCACCAAGACCTTCATCACCACGCACTCCGCCTTCGGCTACCTCGCCGAGCGCTACGGCCTGGACCAGGAGGGCATCTCCGGCGTCGACCCCGAGGCCGAGCCCAGCCCGGCCCGGATGAAGGAACTCCAGGCCGTCGCGAAGAAGGACAATGTGACGACCGTGTTCTTCGAGGCCCTGGCCAGCGACAAGACGGCCAAGGCCCTCGCCCGGGACACCGGCCTCAAGACCGATGTCCTGGACCCCCTCGAAGGCATCACCGACTCGTCCCAGGGCGCCGACTACTTCGAGGTCATGCGCTCCAACCTGAAGAACCTCCAGAAGGCACTCGGGAGCAAGTAATGGCAGTAACGGAGGCGCGCACCATGCAGTCCACGCCGCAAGAGGGCCAGGACCGGACCGTCATATCCCTGCGCGGGGCCACGGCCTCGCTCGGCTCGCGCCCCGTGCTGCGCGGGGTCGACCTCACCGTGCACCGGGGCGAGGTCGTCGCCCTGCTCGGCGCCAACGGCTCGGGCAAGTCCACGGCCGTCCGCGCCGTCGTCGGCCAGGTCCCCCTGACCGCCGGCGAGCTGTCCCTCTTCGGCACCGACTTCAAGCGCTTCCGCCAGTGGTCGCGGATCGGCTACGTCCCCCAGCGCACCACCGCCGCCGGAGGCGTGCCCGCCACCGTCCGCGAGGTCGTCTCCTCCGGCCGGCTGACCCGCACCCGCTTCGGGATCCTGCGCAAGGCCGACAAGGCCGCCGTCGAGCACGCCCTGTCCCTGGTGGACATGGAGGGCCACGCCGACGCCTCGGTCAACGCCCTCTCCGGCGGCCAGCACCAGCGCGTGCTCATAGCCCGGGCGCTCGCCGCCGAACCCGAACTCCTGATCATGGACGAGCCGATGGCCGGGGTGGACCTGGGCAACCAGGAGGTCCTGGCCAAGGCCGTACGCCGCCAGGTCGAGGCCGGGACCACCGTCCTGCTGGTCCTGCACGAGCTGGGCCCCCTGGAACCCCTGATCGACCGGGCGGTCGTACTGCGCGACGGCTGCGTCACGCACGACGGCCCGCCCCCCGAGGCCGTCGGGCAGCACGCCCTGCCGGGCCACGACCACGTACACCCCCACTCGGCGCACGACGCCGAACCCCTGCGGACGGGACTGCTGAGCTGATGGGCTTCCTCAACGACCCCTTCATGGTGCGCGCGCTGATCGCCGCCGCGCTGGTCGGCGTGACGGCGCCCGCGATCGGCACGTACCTGGTCCAGCGCCGCCAGGCGATCATGGGCGACGGCCTCGGCCACGTCGCGATGACCGGTGTCGCGCTCGGCCTCGTCACCAACACCAGCCCCGTGTGGATGGCCACCCTCGTGGCGGTCGTCGGCGCCGTCGCGATGGAGATGATCCGTTCCCGCGGCAGGACCAGCGGGGACGTCGCCCTGTCGCTGCTGTTCTACGGCGGCCTGGCGGGCGGTGTGATGATCGTGAACCTCGGCGGCAGCTCCACCTCCAAGCTCCTGGGCCCCATGTTCGGCTCGATCACCGCCGTCGCACCCGAGGACGTCACCGCGATGGCGCTCCTCGCCGCCTTCGTCCTCGCCGTCGCCCTCGGCCTGCGCCGGCAGCTCTTCGCCGTCTGCCAGGACGAGGAGTTCGCCAAGGTCACCGGCCTGCCGGTGCGCCTGCTGAACCTGCTGATCGCGGTCACCGCCGCCGTCACCGTGACCGTCGCCATGCGCATCGTGGGACTGCTGCTGGTCAGCGCCATGATGGTGATCCCGGTCGCGGCCGCGCAGCGGATCACCCGGGGCTTCGCCGCCACGCTGGGGCTGGCCATCGGCATCAGCCTCACCGTTTCCCTGGTCGGCACGACCGGCACGTACTACCTCAACGCGCCGTCCGGCGCCGCGATCGTGCTGCTCGCCATCGCGGTGTTCATGGCCCTGACGGCCGTCTCGGCGCCCCTGGCCCGGCGCCGCGCGGCGTCCGCCCGCGCGGCGGAGGAGGTCTGTACGCGGGATGACGTGACAGTCTGAGAGGGACGGCCGCCTGGCACAATGGGCCGAGGCCGAAACGAGGAGGAACCGGTGGCGACTGCGCCTGGCGAGACGAATACCGCGCCAGTACGAGGACGGTCCACCCGGCAGCGGGCCGCAGTGGCGGCGGCGCTGGACGAGGTGGACGAGTTCCGCAGCGCCCAGGAGCTGCACGACATGCTCAAGCACCGCGGCGACTCCGTGGGCCTGACCACCGTGTACCGCACCCTGCAGTCCCTGGCCGACGCGGGCGAGGTCGACGTGCTGCGCACCAGCGACGGCGAGTCCGTGTACCGGCGCTGCTCCACCGGGGAACACCACCACCACCTGGTCTGCCGCAAGTGCGGCAAGGCGGTGGAGGTCGAGGGCCCCGCCGTGGAGAAGTGGGCGGACGCCATCGCGGCCGAACACGGCTACGTGAACGTGGCCCACACCGTCGAGATCTTCGGCACCTGCGCCGACTGCGCAGCCGCCGGCTGACCGGTCCCGGTCAGGATCCGGTCGAAGATCGATCGGATCCGGTCGACATCGGCCGGGTCCGAAAGGCGAGCGCTGTCGGCCGCCCCTGCCGCCCCCCTGCGCGCCCGCCGGACGGCGGGCGCGGTGACGCGGCTCCACCGCCCGGTCGGGGCCCGTCCGTGGCGGCGGAGCCCGGTGGACCGGTCAGCCCGTGGAGCCCTCGGCCTGGTTCGGGACGGCGCCGCCGAAGCGGCGGTCGCGCTGGGCGTACTCCAGGCAGGCCGCCCAGAGGTTGCGGCGGTCGAAGTCCGGCCACAGCACGTCCTGGAAGACCATCTCCGCGTACGCGCTCTGCCAGAGCAGGTAGTTGGAGGTGCGCTGCTCGCCGCTGGGACGCAGGAACAGGTCCACGTCCGGCATGTCCGGGTAGTAGATGTACTTCGCGAAGGTCTTCTCGTTGACCTTCGACGGGTCCAGCCGGCCGGCGGCCACGTCACGGGCGATCGCCTGCGCCGCGTCGGCGATCTCCGCGCGTCCGCCGTAGTTCACGCAGAAGTACAGGGTCATCGCGTCGTTGTCGACGGTCTGCTCCTGGGCAATCTGGAGCTCCTGGACGACGGACTTCCACATCTTCGGCATGCGGCCGACCCAGCGGATCCGGATGCCGAGCTCGTTCATCTCGTCGCGGCGGCGGCGGATGACGTCGCGGTTGAAGTTCATCAGGAAGCGGACCTCGTCGGGCGAGCGCTTCCAGTTCTCCGTCGAGAAGGCGTACAGGGACAGGTTCTTGACGCCCATCTCCAGGCATCCCTTGAGCACGTCGAGCACGACGCCCTCGCCCACCTTGTGACCCTCGGTGCGCGGCAGGCCGCGCTCCTTGGCCCAGCGGCCGTTGCCGTCCATGACGACGGCGACGTGGTTCGGGACCAGCTCACCGGGGATCTTCGGCGGGCGCGCACCGGACGGGTGCGGCTCGGGAACCTTGTACTCGCGGCGAGAGCGTCCCAGAATCCCGCGTCGTGCCATGTGCCCAGCTCCTATTTCTCGACGTAACGCAGGGAGCGTAGCCCGCGCTCCAGATGCCAGTGCAAATAGGCCGAGACCAGCCCGCTGCCCTCCCGCACGTGGCGCGCCTCGCAGGCGTCCGCGTGTTTCCAGTCGCCCGTCAGCAGCGCGCTGAGCAGTGCGATGGCCTCCGACGAGGGTACGACGGAGCCGGGGACGCGGCAGTCTCCGCATATGACCCCGCCCGCGGCGACGGAGAAGTGCCGGTTGGGGCCGTGGATCCCGCACTTCGCGCAGTCCTCGAAGCTGGGCGCGTAGCCGTTGACGGCGAGGGAGCGCAGCAGGAAGGCGTCGAGGATGAGGTGGGGTTCGTGTTCGCCGCGGGCGAGCGTGCGCAGGGCGCCGACCAGCAGCAGGTACTGCTGGACGGAGGGTTCGCCCTCGTTCTCGGTGAAGCGTTCGGCGGTCTCCAGCATCGCGGTGCCGGAGGTGTACCGGGCGTAGTCGCTGACGATGCCGTTGCCGTAGGGGGCGATGATCTCGGTCTGGGTGCACAGCGGCAGGCTGCGGCCGATCAGCTCGCTGCCGCGGGCGAAGAACTGCACGTCGGCGTGGGAGAAAGGTTCCAGCCCGGCGCCGAACTTGGACTTCGTACGGCGCACCCCGCGTGCGACGGCCCGTACGCGGCCGTGACCGCGGGTGAGCAGCGTGATGATGCGGTCCGCCTCACCCAGCTTCTGGGTGCGCAGCACGATGCCGTCGTCGCGGAACAGACTCATGCGCCCATTGTCACCTGTACGGGACCCCCTACGGGGACGGCGGCTTACGGCGGCGCCCCCGCCTCCGGGGAACAGCGCTCGTCCCCGCCCGGACCGCGGTCCGGGCGGGGACGGCACCCCTTGGGAGGATCAGGGGGAGGGGGTTTCGGCTCCGTGGGCCTTCTCGGCCCCGGCCGGGGCCGCCACCGGCTGGGCGGGCAGCTCGACCGGCGGGTCGGCCGGCTCGGCCTGCTCGGCGACCGGCTCGGCAGCCTGCTCGGCGACCGGCTCGCCGGCGGGATCGGCGGCGGGATCGGCCTGCGGCGCGGACCGGGCGTCGTCCTCGGCCAGACCGTTGAAGACCAGGTTGAGGAGGATCGCGGCCGTGGCACCGAGGGTGACACCGCTGTTGAGGAGCGAGGAGACGTCCGGGCTGACGTGCTTGTCGAAGTAGGCCGGAACCGTGGCGGGGAAGAGCGCGAAGGCCAGCGAGACGCCGACGATCAGGGCGTTCTTCTCCTCCTTCAGGTCCACCTTGGCGAGGGTCTGGATACCGGCCAGAGCGACCATGCCGAACATCACGGTGGCGGCGCCGCCGAGGACGCCCGGCGGGACGGAGGCGACGATCGCGGCGGCCTTGGGGATCAGGCCGAGCACGATCATGAAGACGCCGGCGGCCACGACCACGAAGCGGCTCTTGACCTTGGTCATCCGCACCAGGCCGACGTTCTCGGCGAAGGCCACGTACGGGAAGGAGTTCAGGATGCCGCCGAGGGCGGTGGCGGCGCCGTCCGCGCGCAGGGCGCGGGCCACGGTCTCGCTGTCGATCTCCTTGCCGACGATGTCGCCGACGGCGTACGTGTCACCGGTGGTCTCGACCATGGTGATCAGCATGACGATCAGCATGAGGAGGATCGGGAACCATTCGAACTTCGGGGCCCCGAAGTGGAAGGGGGTCGTGACGCCGATCCAGTCGGACTGGCCGACGTTGCCGAACTTCGCGTCGCCGAGCAGGAAGGCCGCCACCGTACCGCCGACCAGGCCGAGCAGGATGCCTATGCTGCGCAGGAACGGTCCGCCGAACTTCATCAGGACGAGGATGAAGAGCATGGTGCCGCCGGCGTAGGCCAGCTGCGTCGGGACGCCGCCGTCGGCGATCGTCGGGGCGCCGCCGGCCGCGTCCTTGAGGCCGACCGGGATCAGGACGATGCCGAGGACCGTGATGACCGTGCCGGTGACCACCGGCGGGAAGAGCCTCATGACGGCGCGGAACGCCTTGGCGGGCAGCCAGGCGAAGGCGAAGGTGGCCAGACCGGCCGTGATGACCGCGCCGTAGATGACCAGCAGGGCCGCGGTCCCGCCGCCGGCGCCGAGACCGATGGCGATCATCGGCGAGACCGCCGTGAAGGTCACGCCCTGGATCAGCGGGAGCCGCGCGCCGACCCGGCCGATGCCCCAGGCCTGGATGATCGAGGCGATGCCGCAGGTGAAGAGGTCCGCGTTGATCAGGTAGACGAGCTGTTCCGGGCTCAGCTTGAGTGCGCTGCCGACGATGATCGGGACGATCACCGCACCGGCGTAGAAGGCGAGTACGTGCTGGAAGCCGTACAGCGCGAGCTTGGGGAGGGGGAGCACCTCGTCGACCGGGTGCGAGCTCTGCTCTCCGCTGGCGGAAAGCCGGGCGGCGACACGTGCCATCTCTGCCTTGCCCTTCAATGAGGTAGGTGATGGAGAGGAAGCTGGTTGTCCCTGGTCGGAGTGGGTCGCTAACCCGTTGGTCCGCCGGGGTCTTCAGGGGGAACACGGAGATCGAAGCCCCGCTGTGTTTCCGGCGGTGTCTCGTCGTGTGACCGGAATTGAACGCCTGTGGGCGCGCTCACAGATATCGTCGACTTCCACAAAGTGTTGACCTCCAGGGACATCCGATCTGGAGGTTCCGCCAGTGGCGCGAGCACGGCGAGGGAGGGTATGGCTCCGGGCCCCGAAAACTCCCGCTCCGGCTGTGCGGGCGGCGAAGCGCCATGGCTCTGACGTGCCCGGACGTCCCGCGTGTAGCTCCGACCCGGCAATGGGAGCGCATGTTTTCAGCCGTCCGCATGCTGGATGGCCGGATGAGGAGAGGGCACTTCCACCCCGTCGCACGGATCCCGTGGGGCCCCCGGTTCACCGCCATGAGGCCGGATCGTTACCTCGTTCCGGGCCGCCGGGGCCCGTCGCGGTCCCCTGACCGGGGCCCCGGGACGCGCCGGGGCCCGGCGGGTGGCTGCCCCGCCGGGCCCCGATCCGCCCGCGCGCGTCGCCTACGGCGCCCGCACCGCCGACAGCAGCCGGGCCACCTCCTGCGCGTCCATGCGCAGCGCGGCACCGACGGTGGCCAGCACCTCGCGCTCGGCGGGAATGTACGGGCCGTCCGCGAGGGCGATCCGGGCACCCTGGAGCAGGATCGATTCGCGGCCCGGTCCGGCCAGGTGCGGGGCCAGCGGTTCCAGCGCCTCGYGGAGCTCTATCGACAGGGCGGCCCCGCAGCACTCGGGCCCGTCGTAGAGCCCGAGCCGGCCCTCGTCGGTGGCCAGGGCCTCCACCATGGACTCCAGCTGCTCCTCCGTGCAGTCCTGGAACCCGGCGGCCCGTACGGCCGTCACGGCGGCCTCCAGCGCGCTGCGCGAGGAGGTGCCGCCGGCCGCCAGCACGGCGAGGGCCACCGTGTGCGCGGCGTCGCGCAGCAGCGCGGAGAAGCGGGTGGTGGTGAGGTGGTCGAGCACCTCGGTGCCGAAGCGGTCCCGGCAGGCCTGGCACTCGACGACGGGGCCCGCGTCCCCGCGCGGCAGCAGCGGCACGCCGAGCACGGTGAAGCGGCGGCGCCCGGTGCGCCGGCGGTAGTTGCGGTCACCGCCGCAGCCGGGGCAGAAGAACTCCCCGTCGCCCACGGTGCTCCAGGTGGTACGGATGCCCCAGGCCGTCAGCTTCCGGCCGTCCCCACCCCGAACTGGCAGCACGTCGCACCTCCGTCACCTTCCGGCAACATCGCCGGGTTGGCGTGATGTTAGCCACATCGGTGAGGATGCGTCAGCCGTGTGACAAGACAACATCGGGCGGGGGCGCGCAGTTGGCCGAGTTGCGCCCCCGCCGCCGTGTGCGCCCCCCGGGCCCTTCCCGCAGTCCCTACCCTCTGCGCCATGAACGAGAAGTCCTGTCTGGTCACCGGTGCCGCGAGCGGCATCGGCCGGGCCACGTCCCTGCTGCTGGCCCGCTCGGGGGCCCGGCTGACCGCCGCCGACGTCAACGCCCCGGGCCTGGAGGCCCTGCGCGCGGAACTGGCCGGTGAGGGCCGGAGCATCACCGTCGTCACCGGTGACGTGTCCGATCCCGGGGCCAACCGCGCGATGGTCGCGGCGGCGGTCGGCGCCTACGGCCGCCTCGACGTCGCCGTGGCGAACGCCGGGGTGCTCCCCCTTTCGGACGTACGGGAGACCAGTCCCGAGGACTGGGACCACGTGATGGCCGTCGACGGCCGGGGAATGTTCCTGACCTGCAAGTACGCGATCGAGGCGATGACCGCGCAGCCCCGTCCCGGCGGGGCGCTGGTGTGCGTGTCCTCGATCTCGGGAGTGGCCGGGCAGGCGCGCCAGGCGGCGTACGGGCCCGCGAAGTTCGTGGCCTCCGGGCTGACGAAGCACCTGGCGGTGGAGTGGGCCGCGCACGGGATCCGCGTCAACGCGGTGGCACCCGGAACCATCCGCACGGAGCGGGTGCTGGCGCTGGAGGACGAGCCGGGCGGGCCGGAGTACCTGGCCGAGGTGACTGCCGCCCATCCGATGGGGCGGCTCGGCGAGCCGGAGGAGGTGGCCCGGGTCATCGCCTTCCTCGCCTCGGACGCGGCGTCCTTCGTGACGGGCGCGGTGCTCCCGGTCGACGGCGGCTACCTGGCCCGCTGAGGGGCCCGTACGGCTCTCCGGAACGGCGGAACCCCGCCCCCTGCCGTGCGGCGGGGGGCGGGGTTCTCGTACGGGGGTCGTACGGGGCGTCAGCGGCCCGCGCGGTTGACGGCGGAGATGACCGCCTTCAGGGAGGCGCGGGTGGTGTTGGCGTCGATGCCGATGCCCCACAGGACGCGGCCGTCGATCGCGCACTCGATGTACGAGGCGGCCACGGCGGAGGCGCCCTCGCTCATCGTGTGCTCGGTGTAGTCCAGCAGGCGGGCGTCGACGCCGATGCCGGCCAGCGCGTCGAAGAAGGCCGAGATCGGACCGTTGCCGGTGCCGTTCAGGACCGTCTCCACGCCGTCCACGACCGCCTCGACGGTCAGCGTGTCCGTACCGTCCTTGTCGGTGGCGGTCGAACCGGAGCGCAGCTGGATGCGGCCCCACGGGTTCTCGGGGTTGGGCAGGTACTCGTCCGAGAACACGTCCCAGATCGCCTTCGGCGTGACCTCGCCGCCCTCGGCGTCGGTCTTGGCCTGGATGATCCGCGAGAACTCGATCTGCATGCGGCGCGGCAGGTCCAGCTTGTGGTCGTTCTTCAGGACGTAGGCGATGCCGCCCTTGCCGGACTGCGAGTTGACGCGGATGACCGCCTCGTAGGAGCGGCCGACGTCCTTCGGGTCGATGGGCAGGTACGGGACCGCCCACTCGATGTCGTCGACGGTCTTGCCCTGGGCGGCCGCGTCGGCCTCCATGGCGTCGAAGCCCTTCTTGATGGCGTCCTGGTGGGAGCCGGAGAAGGCGGTGTAGACCAGGTCGCCCGCGTAGGGGTGGCGCGGGTGGACCTCCATCTGGTTGCAGTACTCGCTGGTGCGACGGATCTCGTCGATCTGCGAGAAGTCGATCTGCGGGTCGATGCCCTGGGAGAACAGGTTCATGCCCAGCGTGATCAGGTCGACGTTGCCGGTGCGCTCGCCCTGCCCGAACAGGCAGCCCTCGATGCGGTCGGCGCCGGCCATCAGGGCCAGCTCGGCGGCGGCGACGGCGGTGCCGCGGTCGTTGTGCGGGTGCACGGAGATGCAGACGTGCTCTCGGCGGGTCAGGTTGCGGGCCATCCACTCGAAGCGGTCCGCGTGGGTGGAGGGCGTCGAGCGCTCCACGGTGGCGGGCAGGTTCAGGATGATCTCGCGGCCCTCGGCCGGCTGCCAGACGTCACAGACGGCCTCGCAGACCTCCAGGGCGAAGTCCAGCTCGGTGTCGGTGAAGATCTCCGGGCTGTACTGGTAGCCGAAGGTCGTCTCCGGGCCCAGCAGCTTCTCGGCGTACTCCATGACCAGGCGGGTGCCGTCGACGGCGATCTGCTTGATCTGCTCCTTCGAGCCGCGGAAGACCACGCGGCGGAAGGTGGGGGCGGTGGCGTTGTACAGGTGGACGGTGGCGCGCTTGGCGCCGACCAGGGACTCCACGGTCCGCTCGATCAGGTCCTCGCGGGCCTGGGTCAGTACGGAGATGGTGACGTCGTCCGGGACCGCGCCCTCTTCGATGATGGAGCGGACGAAGGCGAAGTCGGTCTCGCCGGAGGAGGGGAAGCCGACCTCGATCTCCTTGTAGCCCATGCGCACCAGCAGGTCGAACATCTCGCGCTTGCGGGCGGGGGTCATCGGGTCGATCAGCGACTGGTTGCCGTCGCGCAGGTCGGTGGAGAGCCAGCGGGGGGCCTTGGTGACGCGGGCGTCCGGCCAGGTGCGGTCGGGGATGTCCACCTGCTCGTACCGGCCGTACTTGTGGGTCGGCATCCCGGAGGGCTGCTGGGAGTGGGTCGCGTTGGTGATGGGCGTGGGGCGACCGACAAAAGGCTGCTGGCTCATGGCGTTGGGCTCCTCGCGTGTCCGCGTGTAGTTCGCTGGGACGGCCGACGGCGGTAGTGAAAACCGCAACACCAAACTCCGCGGGGAGGGGGTCGGCCTACGACTACAGACCCTCGCCGCGGCAGCTAAGGAGAAGCAGCCCGAAACGCATGATGGACCGAGCCTAGCCGAGCCGCGCCGTATCGCGAGGACCTGTTTCAGTATGCAAGACCCCTGCGTCCGTTTTGCACCCTTTATGGGTTACGTCTCGGTCTCTCCGGCGAGGTCCGGCGGATCCGTCAACGCAGCATGACGGCTTTCAGACAGTCGAATGAATCATGGTTGCGGCTAGTGACATCCAGGTGACCCACTGCCACATTTCCGGCATGGATGACTCCCACACCCCTGACCACGCCCGCCTCCACCCCGTCTTCTGCACCGTCGTGCCGCCGCACCTGCTCGACCGGGCCGCCCGGTCCGCGGACTCCGCCCGCGCCGACGCCGCCCAGCGCACCCTGGAGCTGGACGCCTCCCTGCGGACCCGGCGCCGGATCAGCGCCGTCCGGGGGATCGCCCCGCCCGCGCCGCAAGCGCCCGCGGCGGACGGGCCCCGGCGGACCGTCTACGACGCCGCCCACCACACCCGGCTGCCCGGGAAGAAGGTCCGCGGGGAGGGGGCCGAGCCGAGCAAGGACGCCACCGTGAACCGCGCGTACGCCGGGCTGGGGGCGACGTACGACCTGTTCCTCAAGGGCTTCGGGCGGCGCTCGATCGACGGCTCCGGGCTCCCGCTGGACGCGAGCGTGCACTACGGCCAGGACTACAACAACGCCTTCTGGGACGGCCGGCAGATGGTCTTCGGCGACGGGGACGGCGACCTGTTCCTGGACTTCACCGTGTCCGTGGACGTCATCGGGCACGAGCTGACCCACGGGGTCACCCAGTACACCGCCAACCTCGACTACCACGGCCAGTCCGGGGCCCTCAACGAGTCGATGTCCGACGTGTTCGGCTCCCTGATCAAGCAGTACTCCCTCGGCCAGAACGCCGACGAGGCGGACTGGCTGATCGGCGCCGGGCTGCTCGGCCCGAACGTGACCGGGGTCGCGCTGCGCTCGATGAAGGCGCCCGGCACGGCGTACGACGACGACGAGCTCGGCAAGGACCCGCAGCCGGCCACGATGGACGGCTACGTCACCACCTCGCGCGACAACGGCGGGGTCCACATCAACTCCGGCATCCCCAACCACGCCTTCTACATCGTGGCGAGCGAGCTCGGCGGCAAGGCGTGGGAACGGGCCGGGCAGATCTGGTACGACGCGCTCACGGGCGGGCAGCTGGAGGCGCGGGCGGACTTCGCGGCCTTCGCGCGGCTGTCCACGGCGGCGGCCGTCGCCCGCTACGGGGAGGGCGGCGCCGAGCACCAGGCCCTGCAGAAGGCGTGGGCGGCCGTCGGTCTGGGGTAGCGGGCCCTCCTGGGGTATGAAGGGCCGCATGCGGATCGAAGTGGTGCGGACGGGCGGTTTCGCGGGGATCGAGCGCCGGGCCGAGGTGGACACCTCGGGCCGGCCCGACGAGGACGAACTGCGGGCGCTGGCCCTGCTGGCGCTGCGGCCCGACCCGGCGGCCGGCCGGGGTGCGGGAGGGGTGCGGGACGGGTTCTCGTACCGGATCACGGTCGACGGACGGACGGTGTCCTGCCAGGACCCGCACCTCTCGGACGCCCAGCGGAGCCTGATCTCAAGGCTGCTGAAGGAGGGCGCCTGAGCGGGGCTGCGGAAAGCGGGTGACCGGGCGGGGCGGCTTTGCTTGGATGGCCGGATGAGCGAAACGATCTTGGCCGCCCTGGAGCGGTACTACGACACGGTCCCCCGCGTGGGCGGTGCGCGGGGCGAGGACTTCGGTCCGCTGACCCTCTTCGTCCAGGAGGGCGAGGGCTGGCCCTACTACGCGCGGCCCGCGCTGGGCGGCCCCGCCGACGCGGGCGCCGGGGACGTACGGAAGGTGCTGGAGAGGCAGCGGGAGCTGGGGGTGCCCGAGGCATTCGAATGGGTGGCCGAAACCAGTCCCTCCCTGCGGGCCGCCGTGGAGGCGGCCGGGCTGCACGTCCACGCGCACCCGCTGATGGTGCTGGACGCGGGTGCGCGCCCCCTGCCCCCGCACCCGGAGGTCCGGCTGCTGGGCGCCGACGACCCGCTGCTGCGGGCCGCGGTGACCGTGCCCGCGCTGGCCTTCGCCGCACCGGGGACGGCCACGGGCGAGGCCGGGACCGCCGAGCTGGCGGCGGCGCTGGAGGACCCGGGCACCGAGGCCCGCCGGGCCCGCGTCTCGGGCATGCTCGCGGACGGCCGCACCGGCATGGCGGCGGCGGTACGCGACGGGGTGGTGCTCTGCTCCGGCCAGTACAACCCGGTCGGCGAGGTCGCAGAGGTCGTCGGCGTCGGCACGCTGCCCGCCGCCCGCCGCCGGGGGCTGGCCCTCGCGGTGACGGCGGCCCTGGTCGCGCACGCGCTGGAGCGGGGGGCCCGGACCGTGTTCCTGTCGGCCGGCGACGAGGACGTGGCCCGGATCTACGGCCGCGCCGGGTTCCGCCGCGTGGGCACGGCCCTGATCGCGGAGCCCGCGGCGCAGGACGCCTGAGCGGCGGGGCAGGGCGGGGCAGGGCGGGGCAGGGCGGATTTTGCCGGAACGGCAACGATGTTTGCCGCCGTGCCCCGCCGGGCGCAGCATCGCCGGTGTCCCTGCCGGCACCACCGAGGAGGCCCCGTGGCCGACCACCAGCCGCACGACCGTCAGCACACCCCCGAGAGCGGCTCCGGCCGGGCGTACTGGGACGACCGCTACCGCGAACGCGAGCGGGTCTGGAGCGGCGCCGCCAACGCCGTCCTGGTCCGGGAGGCCTCGGACCTGGCCGCCGGCCGGGCCCTGGACCTGGGCTGCGGCGAGGGCGGCGACGCGATCTGGCTGGCCCGGCGCGGCTGGCGGGTGACCGGGACCGACATCTCCGGCGTGGCCCTGGAGCGGGCGGCCGAGCACGCCGCCGCGGCCGGGGTCGCCGACCGGGTGCGGTGGGAGCGGCACGACCTGGCCGAGTCCTTCCCCTCCGGGGAGTACGACCTGGTCTCCGCCTGCTTCCTGCACACCTTCGGGGAGTTCCCGCGCGAGCGGATCCTGCGGACGGCCGCCGCGGCCGTGGCCCCCGGCGGGGTGCTGCTGGTGGCCGGCCACGCGGGCTGGGCGCCCTGGCAGGACACCGCGGCCATGGACCCGCTCCAGCGCGCGGTGCGCTTCCCCACCCCCGACCGGGTCGTGGCGGAGCTGGAGCTGCCCGAGGGGGCGTGGGAGGTGCTGCTGGCCGAGGAACACGAACGGGTCCAGAGCATGCCGGACGGCACGCCCCGGACCCGTACGGACAACGCGGTGAAGGTCCGGCGCCTGGCCTAGAAGCCGAGCTTGCGCAGCTGCTTGGGGTCGCGCTGCCAGTCCTTGGCGACCTTCACGTGCAGGTCGAGGAAGACCGGGGTGCCGAGCAGCGCCTCGATGTGCTTGCGCGACTTCATGCCGACCTCCTTCAGGCGCGAGCCCTTGGGGCCGATGATGATGCCCTTCTGGCTGGGGCGCTCGATGTAGACGTTGGCGTGGATGTCGAGCAGCGGCCGGTCCGCGGGCCGGTTCTCGCGCGGGATCATCTCCTCGACCACGACCGCGATGGAGTGCGGGAGCTCGTCGCGCACTCCTTCGAGGGCGGCCTCGCGGATCAGCTCCGCGACCATCACCATCTCGGGCTCGTCGGTGAGGTCGCCCTCCGGGTAGAGCGGGGGGCTCTCGGGCAGCAGCGGGGCGATCAGGTCGGCCAGCAGCTGGACCTGGGTGTCGCCGACCGCCGAGACGGGGACGATCTCGGCCCACTCGATGCCGAGTTCGGCGCCGAGCTGGTGGATGGCCAGGAGCTGCTCGGCCAGCGCCTTCGACTCGACCAGGTCGGTCTTGGTCACGATGGCGATCTTGGGGGTCTTCTTGATCGCCGCGAGCTCCTTGGCGATGAACTTGTCACCGGGGCCGAGCTTCTGGTCGGCGGGCAGGCAGAAGCCGATGACGTCGACCTCGGCCCACGTGGTGCGGACGACGTCGTTCAGCCGCTCGCCGAGCAGGGTGCGCGGCTTGTGCAGCCCGGGGGTGTCGACCAGCACCAGCTGGGCGTCGGGGCGGTGCACGATGCCGCGGACGGTGTGGCGGGTGGTCTGCGGCCGGTTGGAGGTGATCGCGACCTTGGTGCCCACGAGCGCGTTGGTCAGGGTCGACTTGCCCGCGTTGGGGCGGCCGACGAAACAGGCGAAGCCCGCGCGGTGCGGGGCGGTGGGCTCGGGGGAACGATCGCTCATACGGGCCATTCTCCCCGATGCGGCTCCCAGCGCCGACCAGGCCACCGCCGCGAGGGTCAGGGCGAGTGCCAGAACGGGTGCGAGCAGGGGGTGCGCGGCGTGGTCGACGCCGCCGGTGGCGGTGACCCCGGGGGCTTCGGCGCGCACCGTCAGCCGGGCCCACTCCAGGGGCGGCGGACCGTCCCAGCGGGTGGTGAGGCGGGCCTGCTGACCGGGCAGCAGCTCGGCGGGCAGGCCCGTGAGCGCCCGGTGCAGCAGCGGCCGGCCGAAGGCTCCGGTGGCGGTGAGGGCGGCGCGGGGCCGCAGGGTGACGTTGCCGAGGTTGCGCAGGGTGTACGAGACCTCCGTGCCCGCGCCGCCCGCGGAGGCGACGGCCCGTACGTCCTCCACCGCGAGGGCGGGCGCGGTGGGCCCCGCGACCCGCAGGTAGAGCCGGGCCCCGACGGCCTGCCGGATCCCGATGCCCGGGGCGGTGCCCGCGGCGGCGGCCGGCGCGTCCTCAAGGGCCACGAGGGCGCCCGGGTGGTCCCCGGGTTCGGCCCGGTCGGGGACGGTCAGCTCGAAGCCGACGTCCACCGTCCCCCGGGCCGGCACGGTGACCCGGTCCCGCTCCAGCCGCACCCACCCGGCGGGGGCGCCGCGCGGCTCGTCGGGGCCGCGCAGGGCGAATCCGCCGTCGCGGGCGGTGTTGTGGGCGTCGGCGGCGTAGAGCCGGAAGGTGCGCGGCCGGTCGGTGCGGTTGGCGACGGTGACGGTGTCCCGGACGGTCCCGCCGGGGGAGGCGGCGAGGTAGAAGTACGGGCGCTGCCCGACGGCGGTGGCGACGGGCAGCACGGACCACTGCCCGTTGTCGGCGGCGGCCGCCGGCCGGGCGGGCGCCAGCAGCGCGAACAGCGCGAGGGCCGCCGCGGCCAGGGCGGCGGCCGCGGTCCGGATCACGACAGGGTCAGGGTCAGCACCGCCGTGTACGCCCCCGGCGGGGTGTAGGCGGGGACCCGGAGGGCGACCGTGGCGTCGATGGTGAAGGTGCCCCCGGTCAGGGGGGCGTCGGCGGTGGAGGCCAGGACCGCGCCGTCCGGGCCGACCGGGCCCGGGCTGCCCGGCGCGCAGGGGGTGGGGCTGCCCGGCGCGGCCGTGCACGAGGGGGTCCAGGAGAGGGAGCCGCCCGGGATGCGCAGGCCGCCGGGGCCCGCGAAGTCGCCGACCCGGCCGACCAGCGACCATCCGGCCGGGCCGCCCCGGGCGTCCTTGACGGTGACGGTGCCGATCCGGCCGGGAGCCGCGCCGCCGTCCCCGTACGGGACCGCGCCGAGGGTCACCGCGTCACCCGTCTGGGTCATGGCGAGGCTGCCCGGCTCGACGGTCGCCGTCACCCGCTGGGTGCCGGGCGGCGTCACGGCCGGCTCGGTCACCGTGTACGCGGCCGGGCCCGTGCCCCGCTGCGCGGACCAGGCCGGGCCCTCGTACGCCGCCACCGCCGTCGTCGCCCGGTCCGTGACGGGCAGCAGCGCGGTGACCTCCCCGCGCGCGTCCGCGGTGGCCGCCACCCGGTCGGCGGTCTCGGCGACGCCCGCGCGGCCCGTCACGGTCACGGCGGCGCCCGGGGCGAAGCCCGCCCCGGTGACGGTGACGCGGGCGCCCGGGGCTCCGTAGCCGGAGCCCAGCAGGACGCGGCGCAGGTTGGCGGTGGGCAGCGCGGTGGCCGTGAGGCGTTCCGAGACGGGTGCACCGGTGACGCCGCAGACCGTGTCCAGGTCGAGGAGATGGCCGGTGTGGAGGGTGTAGGCGCCGGGGGCCAGGGTGATCCCGCCCGGCGAGGTGACGGTGAAGGTGCCGGTCATGGTGACGGCGGGCAGGGCGGCCCCCGTCGGCACGGGCTCGTTGCGCTTGGCGCCGACCACGGTGACCTCGCCGCTCTGCGCGCCGCCGAGCAGGACCGTCCCGGCCGGGGTGAGGACGTCGGCGGGCAGTGGTGCGGACAGTGGGTTCACCGCGGGGGACCGGGTCACCCGGTAGGTGACGGTCACGGTGTCGCCGACGCGCGGGGCGGGGTTGTCGACGGTGATCCGGGCCGTGGTGGGGCCGTCGGCGGGCGGCAGTCCGGCCTCCTGGGGCGGCAGGCAGTGCGCGGGGAACTCCACCTGCCCCGGGGGCGTTTCCTCCACGGCGGCCGCGGGACCGTCCAGCGCTCCCCCGCTCGCGGCCGCGAGCACGGCCATGCCGACGGCCGCCCGCCATCCCCTGCTGCGCGCGCCTGTTCGCAACTGAGCCCCCCGCGTTCCGTCGCCCCGACAGGGGGACATTCACGAGCGGGCGGCGGGAGAAGTCAATGCACGGACCCGGCAGCGACTGATGGCCCATCAGAAGATGGCACCGTGGCCGCCGGAGCCGCCGGAGCCGCCCGCGAAGGGGACTCCCGGAACGCCTCCGGGGCCGCCTCCGGAGCCGCCTCCTCCGCCGCTCGGAAGGTGCGCCGGTAGGCCGTCGGGCTCACCCCCAGCGCCGCCTGGACGTGCTTGCGCAGCGACTGGGCCGTCCCGAAGCCCGTCTCCCGCGCCACCGCCTCCATCGGCAGCTCGGTGCGCTCCAGCAGCCGCCGGGCCCGCTCCACCCGCTGAGCGGTGATCCACTCGCCGGGGCTGACCCCGGACTCCTCGCGGAAGCGGCGCGTGAAGGTCCGTACCGACATGGCCTCCTGCCGGGCGAGGTCACTCAGCCGCAGCGGCTCGTGCAGCCGGTCGAGCACCCAGGCGCGCGCGGCCGAGGTGCTGGCCCGCTGCGGCTCGGGCACGGGCCGGTCGACGAACTGCGCCTGTCCACCCTCCCGGTGGGGCGGGACCACGGTCCGCCGGGCGGTCTCGTTGGCGACGGCCGCACCGTGGTCGCGGCGCACGATGTGCAGGCACAGGTCGATGCCCGCGGCGACCCCGGCCGAGGTCAGCACGTCCCCGTCGTCGGTGTAGAGCACGCCCGCGTCGACCCGTACGGCGGGGAACATCCGCTGGAAGTGCTCGGCGGAGGCCCAGTGGGTGGTGGCGGGGCGGCCGTCCAGGTAGCCGGCGGCGGCCAGGACGTAGCCGCCCGTGCAGATGGACACCAGCCGGGTGCCGGGCCGGATGTGGGCGAGGGCGCCGGCGAGCTCCTCGGTCAGCCGGCCCTCGCTGTGCACCGGCCCCAGCTCGTAGGAGGCGGGCACCACCACCGTGTCGGCCGTCGCCAGCAGCTCCGGGCCGTGTTCGACGTGGATCGCGAAATCGGCGTCCGTCCGCACCGGCCCGGGAGTGAGCCCGCAGGTCAGGATCGTGTACAGGGGCCGCCCGGACGGGTCCTTGGCGCGGCCGAAGATCCGGTGCGGAATGCCGAGTTCGAAGGGCAGCAGCCCGGCGAGCGCGAGGACGACGACGCGGTGGGTCCGGGGACTGCGTTCCGTGGCCATGGCCCGATCGTAGCGAACCATGTCGGTCAGGCCACTGTCGCCGGGGCGCCCGCAGACCGGAAGCTGTCGGCGTGACGCAGACAGCACCCCCCTCCACGACCCGCACGCCCGCGCCCCGCCGGGCCGGACGCATCCACCGCGCCTGGTTCGCCGCGGCCGTCGCCTTCGTGACGATCATCGGCGCGGCCGCCTTCGCCTCCCTCCCCGGACTGCTCATCGAGCCGTTGCACGCGGAGTTCGACTGGTCGCGCGGCACGATCGGCTTCGCGGTCTCCGTCAACCTCGCGCTCTACGGGCTCACCGCGCCCTTCGCCGCCGCCCTGATGGACCGTTTCGGCATCCGCAGGGTCGTCGCCCTCGCCCTGACCGTCATAGCCGGCGGCTCCGTGGCCACCGTGTGGATGACCGCGTCCTGGCAGCTGGTCCTGTACTGGGGCGTGCTCGTGGGGCTGGGCAGCGGCTCGATGGCCCTGGCCTTCGCGGCGACGGTGACCAACCGCTGGTTCACCGCCCGGCGCGGCCTGGTCACCGGCATCCTGACCGCCGCGGGCGCCTCCGGACAGCTGATCTTCCTGCCGCTGCTGTCCTGGCTCGTGGAGCACCACGGCTGGCGCCCGGCCGCCGTGACCGTGTCCCTCGCGGCCCTGTCCGTCGTCCCCTTCGTCTGGCTGCTGCTGCGCGACCACCCCGCCGACGTGGGCCTCGCCCCCTACGGCGGCCCCTACGCCGACAAGCCCGCGCCGGTCCCGGGCGCGGCGCGGCGAGCCGTCGGTGTGCTCTTCAAGGCGGCCCGGACGGGACCGTTCTGGCTGCTCGCGGGCACCTTCGCGATCTGCGGCGCCTCCACCAACGGCCTGGTCAAGACCCACTTCGTGCCCGCCGCCCACGACCACGGGATGCCGGTGACGGCAGCCGCCGGGCTGCTGGCGGTGATCGGCGTGTTCGACGTCCTCGGCACCATCGCCTCCGGCTGGTTCACCGACCGCTTCGCGCCCCGCCGCCTGCTGGCCGTGTACTACGCCCTGCGCGGGGTGTCCCTGCTGTTCCTGCCGGTGCTGCTGGCCCCGTCCGTGCACCCGCCGATGGTCTTCTTCATCGTCTTCTACGGCCTGGACTGGGTCGCCACCGTCCCGCCCACCATCGCGCTGTGCCGCGAGCACTACGGGGAGGACAGCGCGATCGTCTTCGGCTGGGTGCTGGCCTCCCACCAGGTCGGCGCGGCGCTGGTGGCCTTCCTCGGCGGCGTGGCCCGCGACGCCTTCGGCTCCTACGACCTCGTCTGGTACGCGGCGGGCGGCCTGTGCGCGATGGCCGCCCTGATGGCCATGGTCATCCGCCGCCCTGCCGCGACCGCCGCCCCGGCCGCTACAGCGGTGGCTCCCTGAGCAGTTCGCGCAGCCAGCGGGCGCTGTCGGCGGCCCCGGAGCCGGCCCCGGC
The DNA here is from genome assembly GCF_052114405.1 of Streptomyces sp. M-16. Lineage (NCBI taxonomy): Bacteria > Bacillati > Actinomycetota > Actinomycetes > Kitasatosporales > Streptomycetaceae > Streptomyces > Streptomyces sp. M-16. The sequence goes on from NZ_JBFRER010000003.1 coordinate 144,315, forward strand.
CCCCTGGGCCTCGGGGAAGAGCCGGCCCCAGGACCCGGCCCGGCCGATGGCCCCGAGCCGCAGGGCCAGGCTCGCCGCGCGGCGCAGACCGGCGGCGTCGGCCCCCGCACCGCCCCAGGGCTCCAGGTAGGCGTCCCGCAGCCGGGGCAGCACCTCGGACCCGTAGCGCGCCCGCGCCGCCCGCACGGGAACGAGCAGCCCGCAGAACGGGTGGGTGACGGAGGCGTCGCCCCAGTCGAAGAAGGTGAACCGGTCCGGCCCCGGGGCGAAGAGCTGCCCCTCGTGCAGGTCCGCGTGGTCGAGGGAGTCCGCGATGCCTGCGTCCGCGAGCTCGGCGCACCAGTCGGCGAGCCGGGGCCGCAAGGCCCGCAGCGCCCGGCGGTCGTCCTCGTCCAGGACGGTGTTCCCGGCGACCAGCCGGTCGAAGACCCCAGGAAGTCCGGCGGTCCGGGCGGCGGGTACGCCGAGGGCCTCGATCTGCGCGGTGCGCGGGATCAGGGCCCGCTGGAGTTCGGCGTACCGGGCCAGCGGGGCCTCCCAGGCCCGCGGGTCGACGGGGCCGCCGTCCAGGACGTCCCGGAAGAGCGGTCCGCCGTCCGGCAGCAGCGACCAGCCCCGGCCGGGGTCCACGGCCAGGGGCCGCAGCCCGTGGGCGGGGGCCCAGCGGGACAGGGCCTCGGTCAGCCCGGCCTCGAAGGCGCTGGCGGGCGGGTTCGCCTTGAACCAGACGGGGGTACCGCCCTCGACGGCGATCCGGACCAGCACGGACCACGGCCGCAGCCGGACCCGCCGCTCCCCTGTCGCCCGCAGGCCGTGCGCGGCGAGCGCGTCCCCGGCCCAGGCGAGCGCGGCGGCGCGCCACGGGGCCCGGTCCCAGGGGGTCACCCCCCTCGGATGGTCGCCCCGGTCCACCGCTGCCCGTACCTCTTCGCCCATCGGGCCATCCCACCACCGGCCGCGGGAGCCGGGCCACCGGATTACCGGCGGGCGGTCAGGCCCCGGCGGGCGTGGTCGACTTCAGGGTGCCGTCCGGGCCGGCCAGCAGGACGGGCGTGGCGGGACCGCCGAGGTCACGGACCGCCGCACGGTCGGCGTCGGCCGGCGCGTCGGCCGCACTCACCACGGCCGCCGCCTCCAGGGACCGGGCACCGCTGGCCACCGCCATCGCGACCGCCGTCTGCAGGGCGCTCAGCTTCAGGGAATCCAGCTCCACGGTGCCGGCGACGTACGTACGGCCGGTCTCGTCGCGGACCGCCGCACCCTCCGGGACCCCGTTGCGGGCCCGGGCGCTGCGCGCCAGCGTGATGATCTTGCTGTCCTCGGGGTCGATCCCGGTGCCCACGGTGCTCTCGCTCATGGTCGAAAGCATAGGGAGCACCCCGGCGCCGCCGTGAGACGACCCCGCCGAGGCGCCTCAGGGCCGGTCGAGCCGCAGCCGCTCCGCCTTCGGCAGACCCGCCACGACCAGGTCGTACGAGTCCTCCACCAGCTCCCGCACCAGCGCGTCCGGCAGCTCCGCGACGGTCACCGTGTTCCAGTGCCGCTTGTTCATGTGCCAGCCCGGGGCGATCGCCGCGTGCTCCGCGCGCAGCCGAAGGGCCTCCTCCGGATCGCACTTGAGGTTGACCTTCAGCGGCGCGGCGTCCAGCGCCGACAGCGCGAACACCTTCCCCAGCACCTTGAACACCGAGGTCTCCGGCGTGAAGGGGAACTCCTCGACCGCCGCGTTGAACTCCAGACAGAAGGCACGCAGCTCCGCCGGGGTCATCCGTCCTCCTCCTCGTCGGCAGCCGGTACCGGCTGCACCGGCTCCACCAGCACCGTCACGATCTTGTTGCGCCGCCCGGCCGGGGACTCCGCCGTCATCCGCAGCGGGCGTCCGTCCGGCAGCTCCACCACCGACGACGCACCGGCGATCGGAACCCGCCCCAGCGCCTTCGCCAACAGCCCGCCGACCGTCTCGACGTCCTCGTCGTCGAAGGCCTCCACCCCGAACAGCTCGCCGAGGTCGGTGATGTCGAGCCGGGCCGTGACCCGGTAGCGGTCGTCGCCCAGCTCCTCCACCGGCGCGATCTCCCGGTCGTACTCGTCGGTGATCTCACCGACGATCTCCTCCAGGATGTCCTCGATGGTCACGATGCCGGCCGTGCCGCCGTACTCGTCGATGACCACGGCCACGTGGTTGCGCACCGACTGCATCTCGCGCAGCAGGTCCCCCGCGTTCTTCGTGTCCGGCACGAACACCGCCGGCCGCATCGCCGTGGAGACCAGGTCGCTCTCCGCGTCGCGGCTGATGTGCGTCCGGCGGACGAGGTCCTTCAGGTACACGATGCCGACGATGTCGTCCTCGTTCTCCCCCGTCACCGGGATCCGCGAGAAGCCCGACCGCAGGGCGAGCGTGGTCGCCTGACGGATGGTCTTGTACCGCTCGATGCACACCAGATCGGTGCGCGGCACCATCACCTCGCGCACGAGGGTGTCGCCGAGCTCGAAGACCTGGTGCACCATCCGGCGCTCCTCGTCCTCGATCAGCGACTCCTTCTCCGCGAGGTCCACCATCGCGCGCAGCTCGGCCTCGGAGGCGAACGGCCCCTTGCGGAAGCCCTTCCCCGGCGTGAGCGCGTTGCCGATGAGGATCAGCAGCTGCGGGATCGGACCCATCACCCGGGCCAGCGGCACCAGCACGTAGGCCGCGGCGGTCGCCGTGTTCAGCGGGTGCTGGCGGCCGATGGTGCGCGGGGACACCCCGACCGCCACGAAGGACACGAGGACCATCACCCCGATGGCCACGAGCAGCGCGGTCCAGTTCTCCCCGAACGCGTCGAGGCACACGTACGTGACGAGCACGCCCGCCGCCATCTCGCAGGTCACCCGGACCAGCAGCGCCACGTTCAGGTAGCGGGTCGGGTCCCCGGCAACCTGGGCGAGCTTGGCGCTCCCGCGCCTGCCCTCCCTTACGGCCTGTGCGGCGCGGAAGGCGGAGATGCGGGCGATGCCGGCCTCCGCACACGCCGCGAACCAGGCCACCACGACCAGCAGGACCGCGCCGGTGATCAGCTGGGGGGCGGTCACGAGACGGTGGGCGCCGGCGAGGGACCGGTGATGCCGCGCTCACCGCGCCAGCCGTCGACGATGGCCGCCTGGAGGCCGAACATCTCGGCCTTCTCGTCCGGCTCCTCGTGGTCGTAGCCGAGCAGGTGCAGCACCCCGTGGACGGTCAGGAGCTGGAGCTCCTCGTCCATGGAGTGCTGCGTCGGGGCTTCCTCGCCCTGCTTCTTCGCGACCTCGGGGCACAGCACGATGTCACCGAGGAGCCCCTGCGGGGGCTCCTCGTCGTCCTTCGACGGCGGACGGAGCTCGTCCATCGGGAAGGACATGACGTCGGTCGGACCGGGCAGGTCCATCCACTGGATGTGGAGCTGCTCCATGGCGTCCTCGTCGATGACGATGACGGAGAGCTCGGACAGCGGGTGGATCCGCATCCGGGTGAGCGCGTAGCGGGCGATGTCGAGGATCGCCTGCTCGTCGACCTCGGTTCCGGACTCGTTGTTGACGTCGATCGACATGGTGCGCTGAGCTCTACTTCCGCTGGTGGCCGTTCGGGGCCGGATGGGCGTCGTCGTACTTCTCGTACGCGTCGACGATACGGCCGACCAGCTTGTGGCGGACGACATCCTCGGACGTGAGCCGCGAGAAGTGGATGTCCGGCACCCCCTCCAGGATGTCCTGCACCTGCCGCAGACCGCTGCGGGCCCCGCCGGGCAGGTCGACCTGCGTGACGTCACCCGTGACCACGATCTTGGAGTCGAACCCGAGCCGGGTGAGGAACATCTTCATCTGCTCGGTGGTGGTGTTCTGCGCCTCGTCGAGCACGACGAAGGCCTCATTGAGGGTGTTGTGCGTCAGCAGGTAGTCCTGCGTGACGTACAACGAGTCCTCGGCGGCCACCTGGATGCACACCGCCTCCTCACGGCCCGCGGGCTCGATGGAGTCGATGAAGCGCATCGGGCGCCCACCGCCGCCGAACGCGTGGTAGGTGTCCCGCTTGCGGGGGAGACGGAAGGGCTCAATGCCCTCCGGGAGGCGGATGTCGACGACGTGGGAGTCGTACCGGTGGGCTCCAAGGGCGGTGCCCTGCTTGCGGCCCTCGGCCGTGCGGCGCCGGGTGTAGGCCACGCCGCCGAGGGACTGGACCAGGGCGATGACGTCGTCCCGCAGGACGATCGAGGTCGTGGAGTACTGGATCCGGCAGGTACGGTCCCGCTGGGTGACAGGACCTCCATCGGAATCGAGCAGACCCTGGAGGACCGCGAGGCGTACCTCTTCCGTGTTGAAGAGGTAGTCGTCCGGCACGTGCTTGGAGTGCGAGCGACTGCCGAGCAGGTCCAGCTCACGCATGACCCCGGTGACCGGGTTCTCCAACGTGACCACGTCACCGGGCGACTTCACCCGGTTCAGGACGTAGTCGGGTCCTCCCCTGTGCCGGGCGGTGACACCGGGAAGCGCGGACTGCAGGGCCTCGACGAGCTCCTCGTCCTCGGTGGAGAAGGAAGGCGCCGCGGTACCGGTGATGCATCCGTCACCCAGCAGCAGACCCAGCGCGTACGGGTCCATCGGGACCTCGCGCTCCGGGAAGGCCACCGGTGCGGTGAGCATCGGCAGCTCGTAGCGACGCGCGTGCGCAGCCCGGAGGTTGCCGATCATCTCCTGGGTCTCCAGGACCCGCCACGGCTTGTCGCGACGCTTGTCATCACGCGTCCTGACAGTCCAGAGGTGTTCTCCGCAGCACAGCGTCCAGGACCCGTCCTGGGCCGTGACACGGTAGATGTCCTTCTCGCCCTGCGGGTAGACGCCCAGAACGGGTGTCGGCTCACCGTTCGACCCCACGACGAGGTCACCGACCTGGAGATCGCCGACGGCCCGCCAGCCGTCCGGCGTCAGGATCTTCGTGAAGATCGGGTGCGCCCTTCCGCGCATGTACGCCAGGGGCGCCACCTCGATGGTGCCGGCGGCCATGAGGCGGGGGATCGAGTCGGGGTCGATCATGTCGTGCAGGGCGTCGTAGAGCGGCCGCAGGTACGGGTCGATCTTGTCGAAGAGGGTGCCCGGGAGGAAGCCGAGGCGCTCGCCGGCCTCGACGGCGGGGCGGGTCAGGATGATCCGGCTGACCTGCTTGGACTGCAGGGCCTGGACCGCCTTCGCCATGGCGAGGTAGGTCTTGCCTGTACCGGCGGGGCCGATGCCGAAGACGATCGTGTTCTTGTCGATCGCGTCGACGTACCGCTTCTGGTTGAGGGTCTTGGGACGGATGGTGCGCCCGCGGCTGGAGAGGATGTTCTGGGTGAGCACCTCGGCCGGGGTCTCCGCCGCGCCGCCATCGGTGCCGTTCGCCTTGAGCATGGCGATCGAGCGTTCCACTGCGTCCTCCGTCATCGACTGCCCGGTGCGCAGCACGAGCATCATCTCGTCGAACAGGCGCTGGATCAGGGCGACTTCCATCGCCGGTCCGATCGCGCTCACCTGATTGCCCCGAACATGGATGTCGGCCTTCGGGAAAGCCTTTTCGATCACGCGCAGCAGCGCGTCGCCCGAGCCGAGCACCGTCACCATCGGGTGCGTCGCCGGTACGGTGAAGTGGGCTCGCGCCTGGCCCGGCGCGGGGGTCTGGGCTGTCGGTGTCTGAGTCATGGGCCGGCACTGTGGCCTGCGCATACCTCCCGCTGAGGGGCCGCGCCGATCGTCGACCTCCGGAGTACCAAGGGTACGTCCACCCCCGGGCATCCCCGAGGGGTTTTCCGGCCCGGCCCCGGACGGCTACTGGACCGGGCGGCGGAAGCCGATCGTGGGCACGGCGCGGCGGCGCGGGGACGGGGCGGCGCCCGGCGGCACGAGGGCGTCGAGGAAGCCGTAGCGGCCGCGCAGGGCCTCCGGGGCGGTGCGCCACCAGTGGGCCACCTCGGGCCATCCCGGGGCCGAGAGGGAGCCGCCGAACTCCTGCACCGACAGGGCGGCGGTCAGCCCGGCGAAGGCGAGCCGGTCCGCCAGCGGCCAGCCCGCCAGGCTGCCGGTGACGAACCCGGCGACGTACACGTCCCCGGCGCCCGTCGGGTCCAGGGCTTCCACGGTGATCGCGGGGACCTCGGCCGTCTCCCCGGTGCGGCTGTCCACCGCGTACGAGCCCTCCGCCCCCATGGTCACCACCGCGACCGGCACCTTCTCCGCCAGGGCCCGGGCCGCGGCGCGCGGACACTCGGTGCGGGTGTAGCGCATCGCCTCGCCCGCGTTGGGCAGGAAGGCCTCGCAGTGCGACAGGTCGGGCAGGGCCCCCAGGTCCCAGCGGCCGGTGTCGTCCCAGCCCACGTCCGCGAAGATCCGCGAGCCGCGGCGGCCCGCTTCGGCGACCCATCCCTCGCCGGAGCCCGCCGCCAGCGAGGCCACCGCCGCGCGGGCCTTCGGGGGACACCAGGGGAAGGGCCCGGGGCCGGTGGGGGGCGGGGCCTCGTGGCCGTGGGAGACCATCGTGCGCTCGCCCTCGTAGGCCATCGAGACGGTGACGGGGCTGTGCCAGCCGGGTACGGTCCGCGACATCGACAGGTYGATGCCCTCGCCCTGTTCGAGGGAGTCCCAGCAGTACTCGCCGTAGTGGTCGTCGCCGAACGCGGCGGCCAGCGAGGTGCGCAGGCCGAGCCGGGCCAGGGCCGTGGCCATGTTGGCGACGCCGCCGGGGCTGGAGCCCATGCCGCGCGCCCAGGACTCCGTGCCGCGCACGGGTGCCGAGTCGAGTCCGGTGAAGATGATGTCGAGGAAGACCGTGCCGGTCAGGAAGACGTCGCAGCCCGGCTCTTGGGGGTCGCGCAAGGGCCCCAGAGGATCCAGCTTGCCCGGGCGGTTGGTGCGGCTGTCCCGACTGGTCACGGTGTGCTCCCCGTTGAGGTGTCTGAAGTGTCGTTTCCGCTTGCGGGTTCACGGGTGGAAAGCTGCCAGCCCTGCCCGTGGAGGCAGGACTGAAACCCAGTGTGACGCACCTCACCCACGGAGCGCTCTTCTCCCCACCCCGGAACCTCCCGCTCCACCTGAGCACCGGTGTCGGCCGCGGGGCTAGGGCCTGTCGGGGCGCTTCGGCACCGGGACCCGCACCAGGTCCGCCGCGATCGTCAGCTCGCCCTCGAAGCCCGCCGCACGGGCCTCGCGTTCGAACTCCGACGGGTCGGAGTAGCGCTGCGAGAAGTGCGTCAGCACCAGGTGCCGCACGCCCGCGTCCCGCGCCACCCCCGCCGCCTGGCCGGCGGTCAGGTGCCCGTGGTCCGTGGCCAGCCGGGCGTCGGCGTCGAGGAAGGTCGACTCGATGACCAGCATGTCGCAGCCCTCCGCCAGCTCGTCCACCCCGGAACACAGCCGGGTGTCCATGACGAAGGCGAACCGCTGCCCCGCCCGGTGCTCGCTGACCTCGTCGAGGGTGACCGCGCCGAGGTGTCCCTCGCGCTGGATCCGGCCCACGTCGGGACCCTTGATCCCGTGCCGCGCGAGCAGCTCCGGCACCATCCGACGCCCGTCCGGCTCGGTCAGCCGGTAGCCGAAGGACTCCACCGGGTGCGAGAGCCGCCGGGCCTCCAGGACGTACGGGGGCCCGCCCGCCAGCGTCCCGTCCCGCTCCACGGGCTCCTCCCGGAGCCGGACGGTCTCCCGGTAGGCGGTCGCGTACCGGAGCCGGTCGAAGAACTTCTGCCCCGAGGCCGGGTAGTGCGCGGTGACGGGGTGCGGGACCTGGTCGAGGTTGATCCGCTGGATCACCCCGGCCAGGCCGAGGCTGTGGTCGCCGTGGAAGTGCGTGACGCAGATCCGGTTGATGTCGTGCGCGGCGACCCCGGCCCGCAGCATCTGGCGCTGCGTGCCCTCGCCCGGGTCGAAGAGGATGCCCTCACCGTCCCAGCGCAGCAGGTAGCCGTTGTGGTTGCGCTGCCGGGTGGGAACCTGGCTGGCGGTGCCGAGGACCACGAACTCTCGTACGGACACGGTCTATCCGGGGGGCCACTGGAGGCCGCGGCCGCCCAGGACGTGGGCGTGCGCGTGGAAGACGGTCTGCCCGGCGCCGGCACCGGTGTTGAAGACGATCCGGTAGCCGTGGCCGTCGACCTTCTCGTCGGAGGCGATCCGCCCGGCCTCGCACAGCACGTCGGCGGCGACGCCCGGCTCGGCGGCCGCGAGGGAGGCGGCGTCGGGGTAGTGGACCTTCGGGATGACCAGGACGTGCGTCGGCGCCTGCGGGTTGATGTCCCGGAAGGCGATGGTCGTCTCGGTCTCGCGGACCACGGTCGCCGGGATGCTCCCCGCGACGATCTTGCAGAACAGGCAGTCCGCCTGCGGTTCCCCGGCCATGGCTGCGCCTCCCGTGAGGTGGATCGGTCGGGGCATCGTAACCGCCCGCGCCCCGGCCACGGATCGCCCGGCCCGCCCTACGCCCAGCGCCCCGTGCGCGCCAGCAGGACCGCGGTCGCCGCCGTGCCCGCCGTGGACGTGCGCAGCACCGAGCGGCCCAGCCGGTACGGGCGGGCACCCGCCTGCGCGAAGGCCGCGAGTTCCTCCGGGGACACCCCGCCCTCGGGGCCGACCACCAGCACCACCGAGCCGGCCGCGGGCAGCTCCGCCGTCGCCAGGGCCTCGGAGGCGGCCTCGCGGTCCTCGTGGAGCACCATCGCCAGGTCGGCCTCCGCCAACAGCGCGGCCACCTGCTTGGTGGACAGCGCTTCGGCCACCTCGGGGAACCGCACCCGGCGCGACTGCTTGCCCGACTCCCGGGCGGTGGCGCGCCACTTGGCCAGGGACTTCGCCCCGCGCTCGCCCCGCCACTGGGTGATGCACCGGGAGGCCTGCCACGGCACGATGGCGTCGACGCCGGTCTCCGTCATCGTCTCGACGGCGACCTCGCCCCGGTCGCCCTTGGGCAGCGCCTGCACCACCGTGATCCGCACGGCGGGTTCGGGCTCCTGCGCGACCCCCGAGACGGAGACGACCAGCCGGTCCTTGCCCTCCGCCACCTTCACCACGGCGTCGGCCCAGCGGCCGCGGCCGTCCGTGAGGACGAGTTCCTCGCCCGGTCCGAGCCGCTTCACCGACACCGCGTGCCGGCCCTCGGGGCCGTCCAGCACGAACTCCGGCCCCGCGGGGACCTCTTCGACCACGAACACGGGGGCCGTCATGACGCTCTCCTCATCTGCAATACCTTCAACGCGCTCTGCGCCTGGGCCAGTTCGGCCGCCAGCACTTCCACCAGCTCCCCGGCGGGCAGCGCCCGCGCCAGCCGGTGCCCCTGCCCGGCCCACAGGGACATGCCCTGCGGGTCCCCGGCCGCGGCGGCGGCCTTGCGCAGCCCCGAGGTCATGTGGTGGATCTGGGGGTAGGCGGAAGGGGCGTACGGCCCGTGCTCCCGCATGAAGCGGTTGACCAGGCCCCGGGCGGGGCGGCCGGAGAAGGCCCGGGTCAGTTCCGTGTGACCGAACAGCGGGTCCGTCAGCGCCTTCTTGTGCAGGGGGTGCGCCCCGGACTCCGGGCAGACCAGGAAGGCGGTGCCGAGCTGCGCCGCCTCCGCGCCCGCCGCGAGCACCGCCGCGATCTGTGCCCCGCGCATCAGCCCGCCCGAGGCGGTGATCGGGAGGGCCACGGCCTCGCGCACCTGTGCCACCAGGGCGAGCAGGCCGACGCCCGCCGTGCCGTCTGTCTGCGGGTCGTCGCGGAAGGTGCCCTGGTGTCCGCCGGCCTCGACGCCCTGGACGCACAGGGCGTCGGCGCCCGCCTCCTGGGCGGTGCGGGCCTCGTCGACGGAGGTCACGGTGACGACGGTGTGCGTGCCGACGGCGCGCAGGCGCGCGATCACGGTGGGCGCGGGGCAGCCGAAGGCGAAGGAGACCACCGGGACCGGGTCCTCCAGCAGGATCGCCAGCTTGGCCTCGTAGCCGTCGTCGCAGGTGCCGATGATGTCCTCTTCGGCGAGGGAGACCTCGTACCAGCTCGCCTCGCCGGCCAGCTGGCCGCGGTAGGCCTCGACGGCGGCCGGGTCGACGTACCCGGTCTGCGGCAGGAAGAGGTTCACTCCGAAGGGCCGTCGGGTGAGCCCGCGCAGCTGTTTGATCTCCTGGTACATGCCGTCGGCGGTCTTGTAGCCGCCGGCCAGGAAACCGAGCCCGCCGGCCTCGCACACGGCGGCGGCGAGCGGAGGGCAGGAGGCGCCGCCCGCCATGGGAGCCTGCACGATCGGGTACCGGGGGAGACCGTTCGGTGCGGAGGACATGGACTGCATCGTGCCACGTCCGGCGCACCGCACCGAATCACGGCAATTCGCCTGGCATAGTCCAGTTCCCTCCGGCCGTGGGGAAAGCACGGAGCCCGGTCCGGGGCGTCCCCGGACCGGGCTCCTGCGTGCTGTCGCGGGCCGGTCAGCGGCCGTTGAACGCGTCCTTCAGGCGGCTGAACAGCCCCTGCTGGCCGGGGGCGAACTGGCCCGTCGGGCGCTCCTCGCCGCGCAGCTTCGCGAGCTGGCGCAGCAGGTCCTCCTGCTGGGGGTCCAGCTTGCCGGGGGTGGTGACCTCGACGTGGACGATCAGGTCGCCGCGCCCGCCGCCGCGCAGGTGCGTGACGCCGCGCCCGTGCAGCGGGATCGCCTGGCCGGACTGGGTGCCGGGCCGGATGTCGATCTCCTCCATGCCGTCCAGCGTCTCCAGCGGGCACTTGGTGCCCAGGGCCGCCGCCGTCATGGGGATGGTGACCGTGCAGTGCAGGTCGTCCCCGCGCCGCTGGAAGGTCGGGTGCGGCAGCTCGTGGATCTCCACGTACAGGTCGCCGGCGGGGCCGCCGCCGGGGCCGACCTCGCCCTCACCCGCGAGCTGGATCCGGGTGCCGTTCTCGACACCGGCGGGGATCTTGACCGTCAGGCTGCGGCGGGAGCGGACCCGGCCGTCGCCCGCGCACTCGGGGCACGGGGTCGGGACCACGGTGCCGAAGCCCTGGCACTGCGGGCAGGGCCGCGAGGTCATGACCTGGCCCAGGAAGGACCGGGTGACCTGCGAGACCTCACCGCGGCCGCGGCACATGTCACAGGTCTGCGCGGAGGTGCCGGGGGCGGCGCCCTCGCCCGAGCAGGTGGTGCAGACGACGGCCGTGTCGACCTGGATGTCCTTGGTCGTGCCGAAGGCGGCCTCGTCCAGTTCCAGGTCCAGACGGATCATGGCGTCCTGGCCGCGGCGGGTCCGCGAGCGCGGGCCGCGCTGCTGGGACTGGCCGAAGAAGGCGTCCATGATGTCCGAGAAGTTGCCGAAGCCACCCGCGCCGAAGCCGCCCGCGCCGCCACCGCCCGAGGAGGACAGCGGGTCGCCGCCGAGGTCGTAGACCTGCTTCTTCTGCGGGTCCGAGAGGACCTCGTAGGCGGCGTTGATCTCCTTGAAGCGCTCTTGCGTCTTGGGATCGGGATTGACGTCCGGGTGCAGCTCGCGTGCGAGCCGCCGGAAGGCCTTCTTGATCTCGTCCTGGGATGCGTCGCGGCGCACGCCGAGTACGGCGTAGTAGTCCGTGGCCACTTACGACTCCGCCAGGATCTGTCCGACGTAACGTGCCACTGCGCGTACCGCTCCCATCGTTCCGGGGTAGTCCATGCGGGTCGGTCCGACCACGCCGAGTTTGGCGACTGCTTCGCCGCCCGAACCGTAGCCGACGGACACGACCGACGTGGAGTTGAGTCCCTCGTAGGCGTTCTCGTGCCCGATCCGTACGGCCATCCCCGACTCCCCCGCCTCGCCCAGCAGCTTGAGGAGCACGACGTGCTCCTCAAGCGCTTCGAGCACCGGCCTGATCGTCAAGGGAAAATCATGTCCGGAGCGAGTGAGGTTGGCGGTGCCGCCGATCATCAGCCGCTCCTCCGCCTCCTCGGCCAGCGTTTCGAGAAGGGTCGCCAGGACGGCCTTGACGGTCGCCCGGTCGTCGATCTCGAACGACTCCGGAAGGTCCTGCACGAGCTGCGGCACGTCGGTGAACCGACGGCCGACGACCCGGCTGTTCAGCCGCGCCCGCAGGTCGGCGAGGGAGGTCTCGCCGAAGGGCGTCTGGGTGTCGACGAGCCGCTGCTCGACCCGCCCGGTGTCCGTGATCAGTACGAGCATCAGCCGGGCCGGGGCCAGCGACAGCAGCTCGACGTGCCGGACGGTGGAGCGGGTCAGCGAGGGGTACTGGACGACGGCGACCTGTCGGGTGAGCTGCGCGAGCAGCCGCACCGTGCGGCCGACCACGTCGTCGAGGTCGACGGCGCCGTCGAGGAAGTTCTGGATGGCCCGCCGCTCGGGCGTCGACAGCGGCTTGACCCCCGCCAGCTTGTCGACGAAGAGGCGGTAGCCCTTGTCGGTGGGGATCCGGCCGGCGCTGGTGTGGGGCTGCGCGATGTAGCCCTCCTCCTCCAGCACGGCCATGTCGTTGCGCACGGTGGCGGGCGAGACGCCGAGGCGGTGGCGCTCGGTGAGGGCCTTGGAACCGACCGGCTCCTCCGTCCCGACGTAGTCCTGGACGATGGCGCGCAGCACTTCGAGCCTGCGTTCACTGAGCATCGCGCACACCTCCGGATGCGGTCGGTCGTCGGTCGGTCATCGGTCGTCGTGGGGGTCGCGGGCGGCGGGCCGGCCGTCGGCGGTCCGCCGGAGCTTCCCCCGGGCCCTGGTTGGCACTCCGAGCACCCGAGTGCCAGAGATCCCCCGGTCAGTGTACGGCCGGGTAGTACACCGGGGGCAAGGGCGGCCCGCCAGGGTAGCGTCGCCCCATGGACGTACGTTGGGAAGAGGCGGGCTGGGAACGGCTGACCGGGCGGACCGGCCGACGGCGGCTCCCGGTGTGGGACTGCACGGTGGGACTGGTGGTGGGGGACGAGTCGGTGCTCCTGATCGACCCCGGATCCTGCGTGCGCGAGGGTGCTCTGGTGCGGGCCGAGGCGGAGCGGCTGACGGGCCGGGGCGTGACCCATATCGCATTCACGCACGGACATTTCGACCACGTGCTGGGCGGCCCGGCCTTCGAGGGCGCCCGGTCCTACGGGGCGGTCGGCCTCGACCGGCTGCTGGCGACCCCCGGCGGCCGTGAGGAGCTGCGCGTGAGCGCGGTCCGCCACGGCCTGGACGAGGCGGAGGCGGCCGAGGCGGCGGGCCTGCTGCGGGCGCCGGAGCACCTGGTGTCGGGCGAGTGGACGCTGGAGCTGGGCGGCGTACAGGTACTGCTGGCCAACGTCGGGCCCGCGCACTCGCAGCACGACCTGACGGTCCTGGTGCCGGGCGAGCGGGAGGTGGTGTTCTGCGGGGACCTGGTGGAGGAGTCGGGCGAGCCCCAGGCCGGCGGGGACGCGGTGCCCGGGCAGTGGCCCGCCGCCCTGGACCGCCTGCTCGCGCTGGGCGGGGACGACGCGCTGTACGTGCCGGGTCACGGAGCGGTGGTCGGCGCCGGCTTCGTGCGTGCCCAACGCGACACACTGGCGGACCTGTTCGGCGTGTCGCGGACCTGACGGCGGCGGTTCTCCTAGTGTCGGCCGGATGCGCGAGTACTCCCCCGACCTGACCCCGCAGTGGAAGCGTGCCGAGGCCGTGCCGGAGGTGGCCGCGGACCCCGATCTGGTGGTCGAGGTGGCGGGCACCGACTTCTGCGGCGCGGTGGTGGCGTGCGAGGCGGGCACGGTGACCCTGGAGGACCGTTTCGGCAAGCGCCGGGTCTTCCCCCTGGAGCCGCGCGGCTTCGTGCTGGACGGCGCCGTGGTGACCCTGACCCGCCCGTCGCGGGCGCCCGCCGCGCCCGCCCGTACGGCCTCGGGCTCGCTGGCCGTCCCGGGGGCGCGGGCCCGGGTGGCGCGTGCCGGACGGATCTACGTGGAGGGCCGTCACGACGCCGAGCTGGTGGAGCGGGTCTGGGGTGACGACCTGCGCATCGAGGGCGTGGTGGTGGAGTACCTGGAGGGCGTCGACGACCTCGTGGCCGTGGTGGAGGAGTTCGCCCCCGGGCCGGACGCCCGTCTCGGCGTCCTGGTGGACCACCTGGTGCCGGGGTCGAAGGAGTCCCGGATCGCGGCATCGGTCACCTCCCCGGACGTGCTGGTGGTGGGTCACCCGTACGTGGACGTCTGGCAGGCGGTGAAGCCGTCCGCGCTGGGCATCCGGGCGTGGCCCGAGGTGCCGCGCGGCCAGGACTGGAAGACGGGCGTCTGCCGGGCCCTGGGCTGGCCGGAGAACACCGGGGCCGCCTGGCAGCACGTCCTGTCCCGCGTGACGTCCTACCGGGACCTGGAGCCGACCCTGCTGGGCCGCGTGGAGGAGCTGATCGACTTCGTCACGGCGCCCTGACCCGGCCTACGGCGAACAGCCGGGCCGCACCTGCCCCGATCCGCAGCGATTCACTCCGGGGAGTGATCAGTCCACCAGGTCCCGCACCACCGCGTCGGCCAGCAGCCGCCCGCGCAGGGTCAGCACCGCGCGCCCCGCACCGTACGGGGCCGGCTCCAGCAGCCCGTCCGCCAGCGCCCTCCCGGCGGCCGCCAGGCCGGCCGGGGCCAGCAGCGACAGCGGGACGCCGTCGACCAGCCGCAGCTCCAGCAGGATCCGCTCCACGCGCCGGTCCTCCGCGGACAGCAGCTCGCGCCCCGCGCCGGGGGAACGGCCCTCCGCGAGGGCCGCGGCGTAGGCACCGGGGTGCTTCACGTTCCACCACCGCACCCCGCCGACGTGCGAATGGGCGCCCGGGCCCGCACCCCACCAGTCGGCCCCGCGCCAGTACAGCTCGTTGTGCAGGCAGCGGCCGGCCTCGGTCGTGGCCCAGTTCGACACCTCGTACCAGGAGTACCCGGCCTCCGCCATGACGGAGTCCGCGATCAGGTACCGGTCGGCGTGGACGTCGTCGTCGGTCATCGGGACCTCGCCGCGGCGGATCCGGCGGGCCAGCTGCGTGCCCTCCTCGACGATCAGGGCGTAGGCGCTGACGTGGTCGGGCCCGGCGCCGATGGCCGCGGCCAGGGAGTCGCGCCAGTCCTGGTCCGTCTCCCCCGGCGTGCCGTAGATCAGGTCCAGGTTGACGTGCTCGAAGCCCGCCGCACGGGCCTCCGCGACGCATGCCTCGGGGCGGCCGGGGGTGTGGGTGCGGTCGAGCACCTTCAGGACGTGCTGCTTCGCGCTCTGCATGCCGAAGGAGATCCGGTTGAAGCCGCCCTCGCGGAGCTCCGCGAGGTACCGCGGGTCCACGGACTCCGGATTGGCCTCGGTGGTGACCTCGGCGTCCTCGGCCAGCCCGAACTCGTCGCGGATCGCCGCGAGCATCCGCACGAGGTCGCGGGCGGGCAGCAGCGTGGGCGTGCCGCCGCCGACGAAGACGGTCCGCACGGCCCGGGGGTCGTCCCCGAGCACCTTGCGGGCCAGGCGGACCTCGTCGATCAGGGTGTCGGCGTAGTTCTCCCGGGAGGCGAGCACCCCGCCGGTCCCCCGCAGCTCGGTGGCCGTGTAGGTGTTGAAGTCGCAGTACCCGCAGCGCGTGGCGCAGTACGGGACGTGCAGGTAGAACCCGAGCGGCCGGTCCCCGGCACCCGCCAGGGCGTGCGACGGCAGCGAGCCGTCTTCGGGCATGGGTTCACCGTCGGGCAGTGCGGAAGGCATGGGCCCATTGTCCCGCACTGCCCCAAGGTCGTTTCCCGCGTCGGGCCGGGCGCCGGTCAGGCCTCCCGGGAACCCGCGTACATCTCGTCGATGAGGTGCTTGAACTCACGCTCGACGACCGGGCGCTTCAGCTTGAGGCTGGGCGTCAGGTCGCCGTGCTCGACGTCCAGGTCGCGCGGGAGGATCCGGAACTTCTTGATCGTCTGCCAGCGCTGGAGGCCCTCGTTCAGGGTCTGGACGTAGGTCTCGATCAGGCGGTCGGTCTCCGGCGCGGCCAGGACCTGGGCGTACGTCTTGCCCTCCAGGCCGTTCTCGGCGGCCCAGCCGAGGATCGCCGGCTCGTCGAGGGCGATCAGGGCCGAGCAGAAGTTCCGGTCGGCGCCGTGCACGACGATGGTCGACACGTACGGGCAGATCGCCTTGAAGTGGCCCTCGATCTCCGCCGGGGCGACGTACTTGCCGCCCGAGGTCTTGATCAGGTCCTTCTTGCGGTCGGTGATGCGCAGGTACCCGTCGGGGGACAGCTCGCCGATGTCGCCGGTGTGCAGCCAGCCGTCGCTCTCCAGCACCTCGGCGGTCTTGTCGGGCTGCCCGTGGTAGCCCTGCATGATGCCGGGGCCGCGCAGCAGGACCTCGCCGTCGTCGGCGATGCGGACCTCGGTGCCGGGCAGCGGCTTGCCGACGGTGCCGGTGCGGTAGGCCTCGCCGGGGTTGACGAAGGAGGCCGCGCTGGACTCCGTCAGGCCGTAGCCCTCCAGGATGTGGATGCCCGCGCCGGAGAAGAAGTAGCCGATCTCGGGGGCGAGGGCGGAGGCGCCGGAGACGGCGGCCCGCAGCTTGCCGCCGAAGGCCTCGCGGAGCTTGGAGTAGACGAGCGCGTCGGCGATCTTGTGCTTCGTGGCGAGGGCGAAGGGGGCGGTGGCCTGGCCCGTGCGGCGGAAGTTGTCCTGGGTGACCTTGGCGTACTCGCGGGCGACGCCGACCGACCACTGGAAGATCTTGTACTTGGCCCCGCCGCCGGCCCGTGCCTTGGCGGCCACGCCGTTGTAGACCTTCTCGAAGATGCGCGGGACGGCCGCCATGTACGTCGGCTGGACCACCGGCAGGTTCTCGATGATCTTGTCGATCCGGCCGTCGACCGCGGTGACGTGCCCGACCTCGATCTGCCCGGAGGTCAGCACCTTGCCGAAGACGTGCGCCAGCGGCAGCCACAGGTACTGGACGTCGTCCGAGTGGATCATGCCCGTGGCCACGGTGGCCTTGGCCATGTACGACCAGTTGTCGTGCGGCAGGCGGACGCCCTTGGGGCGGCCGGTGGTGCCGGAGGTGTAGATGAGGGTGGCGAGCTGGTCGGCGGTGATGGCCGCGATCCGCTCCTTGACCGCCTCGGGGTGCTTGGCCAGGTGCTCGTTGCCGAGCGCCTCCAGGTCGGCGAGCGAGAGGACCCAGCCCTCGGGGTCGCCCTCGGCGCCGAGGGCGTCGGCCGCGTCCAGGACCACCACGTGGGCGAGGTTCGGCAGGCCGGCGCGGCGCTCGCGGGCCTTCGCGAGCTGCTTGGCGTCCTCGGCGATCAGCACCCGGCTCTCGGAGTCCGCGAGGATGTACGAGGACTCCTCGGCGTTGGTGCTGGGGTAGATCGTGGTGACCGCGCCGCCCGCGCACATCACGCCGAGGTCGGACAGGATCCACTCGACCCGGGTGTTGGAGGCGAGCGCGACCCGCTCCTCCGGGCGCAGGCCCAGGGAGATCAGGCCCGCCGCGATGGCGAAGACCCGCTCGGCCGCCTGCCCCCAGCTCAGCGACTTCCAGTCGTCCGGACCGCCCTCGGGGCCGGCCGCGGGCACCGGGAACCGGTAGGCCTCCGCGTTCGGCGTGGCGGCGACGCGGTCAAGGAAGAGGGCCGCCACGGTGGGCGGGCGGTTCTCGATCAAGGTCTGTGTGTCGCTCACGACATCCTCCGGACCGGTCCACGCGACAGGGCGTGGGCGTGGGGGCGCTTTGGGACGGGCGGGTGGTGCAGGCACCTTTTGAAACTGGCGAGTAACCATCGAGCAGTGATCAGCGTAGAGGCCGTGCGCCCGGCGCGTAAGGGCCTCCGAGCGGCCGCTTCATAACGAAAAGGGCCCCCATGCGTGCGCATGTGGGCCCATTCGTCCGACTTGGGGCGAGGGTGGCTCTTGACCCGCCCTTGGCGACCGCTTGACACGGCCGCCTCCGACCGCTGTCGGTTACCGGCCGGTTACTTCTTCTTGCCGCCGGACTCGTCGCTGGAGAGGACGGCGATGAAGGCCTCCTGCGGGACCTCCACGGAGCCGACCATCTTCATCCGCTTCTTGCCTTCCTTCTGCTTCTCCAGCAGCTTCCGCTTACGGGAGATGTCACCGCCGTAGCACTTGGCGAGGACGTCCTTGCGGATGGCGCGGATGGTCTCGCGGGCGATGACGCGCGAGCCGATGGCCGCCTGGATCGGCACCTCGAACGCCTGCCGCGGGATGAGCTCGCGCAGCTTGGCCACGAGGCGCACGCCGTAGGCGTAGGCGGCGTCCTTGTGCGTGACGGCGGAGAAGGCGTCGACCTTGTCGCCGTGGAGCAGGATGTCGACCTTGACCAGGCTGGAGGACTGCTCGCCGGTGGGCTCGTAGTCGAGCGAGGCGTAGCCGCGCGTCTTGGACTTCAGCTGGTCGAAGAAGTCGAAGACGATCTCCGCGAGGGGGAGGGTGTAGCGGATCTCGACCCGGTCCTCGGAGAGGTAGTCCATGCCGAGCAGGGTGCCGCGGCGGGTCTGGCAGAGCTCCATGATCGCGCCGATGAACTCGCTGGGCGCGAGGATCGTGGCCCGCACGACCGGCTCGAACACGTCCGAGATCTTGCCCTCGGGGAACTCGCTCGGGTTGGTGACGGTGACTTCCTTGCCGTCCTCCAGGACCACCCGGTAGACCACGTTGGGCGCGGTCGCGATCAGGTCGAGGCCGAACTCGCGCTCCAGGCGCTCGCGGACCACGTCCAGGTGGAGCAGGCCGAGGAAGCCGACGCGGAAGCCGAAGCCGAGGGCCGCCGAGGTCTCGGGCTCGTAGACGAGCGCGGCGTCGTTGAGCTGGAGCTTGTCCAGCGCCTCGCGCAGGTCCGGGTAGTCCGAGCCGTCGAGCGGGTACAGGCCGGAGAAGACCATCGGCCGCGGGTCCTTGTAGCCGCCGAGGGCCTCGGTCGCGCCGTTGTGCAGGCTGGTGATGGTGTCACCGACCTTGGACTGACGGACGTCCTTCACACCGGTGATGATGTAGCCCACCTCGCCGACGCCGAGGCCGTCGGAGGGGGTCATCTCCGGGGAGGAGACGCCGATCTCCAGCAGCTCGTGCGTGGCGCCGGTGGACATCATCCGGATGCGCTCGCGCTTGTTGAGCTGGCCGTCGACGACACGGACGTAGGTCACGACGCCGCGGTACGAGTCGTAGACCGAGTCGAAGATCATCGCGCGGGCCGGGGCGTCCTTGACGCCGACCGGGGCCGGGACGGTGGCGACGACCTTGTCGAGCAGGGCCTCGACGCCGAGACCGGTCTTCGCCGAGACCCTCAGGACGTCCTCGGGCTGGCAGCCGACCAGGTTCGCGAGCTCCTCGGCGAACTTCTCCGGCTGCGCGGCCGGCAGGTCGATCTTGTTGAGGACCGGGACGATCGCGAGGTCGTTCTCCATCGCCAGGTACAGGTTGGCGAGGGTCTGGGCCTCGATGCCCTGGGCCGCGTCCACCAGCAGGACCGTGCCCTCGCACGCCGCGAGGGAGCGCGAGACCTCGTAGGTGAAGTCGACGTGACCGGGAGTGTCGATCATGTTCAGGATGTGCGTGCTGCCCTTGCCCGCACCCTCGGTGGGGGCCCAGGGCAGACGGACCGCCTGCGACTTGATCGTGATGCCGCGCTCACGCTCGATGTCCATGCGGTCGAGGTACTGAGCGCGCATCTGCCGCTGGTCGACGACACCGGTGAGCTGGAGCATCCGGTCGGCGAGCGTCGACTTGCCGTGGTCGATGTGCGCGATGATGCAGAAGTTGCGGATCAGCGCCGGGTCGGTACGGCTCGGCTCGGGCACGTGGCTGGGGATCGCGGGCACGCAGTGTCCTGATTCTCGGGGCGCAGTCGGAAGCGGTTTCTTCAGCGAAGGTCGGATCTCGTCGCCTTCGGCTTCGTCGGCGCGATGTCGGATCTGTACGCAGGCTCCCATGGTCCCATGGACGGGGCAGTGCGCTCGGTTTGGGCCGGTCGGAGCGCGCCTGGTAGCCTGGGCAGCTGTGTCTCGTATGCCCTCTCAGCTGTCGGGACACAATCCGAAGATCAAACTCTGAACCTGAAAAGGCTCTTTCGTGGCGAACATCAAGTCCCAGATCAAGCGGAACAAGACGAACGAGAAGGCGCGCCTGCGCAACAAGGCCGTCAAGTCCTCGCTCAAGACCGCGATCCGCAAGGCCCGCGAGGCCGTCCTCGCCGGTGACGTCGAGAAGGCCACCGTGGCTTCCCGCGCCGCCGCGCGTGCGCTCGACAAGGCTGTCTCGAAGGGTGTCATCCACAAGAACGCCGCCGCCAACAAGAAGTCGGCGCTGGCCACCAAGGTTGCCACCCTCCAGGGCTGAGCTCCTGATGTGAATCGCCGGTAGGGAACCAGCGGGCCCTCTCTCCCGCTCCCTCACCGGCACACCGCGCCGCACGCGGCCTGCGTTCGCCACGCGGGTGCGGCGCAAGCATCTTCACAGCACCACCCCCGGTCACCGACCGGGTGACTGACGGCCCACCCGGCCCCACCGGGTGGGCCGTCCGCATTTCCGGGTCGGCCCCCTTCACCGCGCTCCGGCCCTCTGGGACACTGCTGGCGACGTGGCTCCGGGGAGAAGGGCGGACCTTGAACGCCGTGCTCATCGTGCTCGTGGTCCTGGGATTCGGAGCGTTCTGGGCGCTGCGGCGGCTGCGCCTGTACCCGTGCCGCATGAGCGAGTGGCGCTACGCCTTCGCCGCCGCGCACCGCGACCAGCGCGAGGCACTGCACCGCGCCCGTGGGAACAGGCGGGCCGTGGAGGGCGAGCAGCGGCGGCACCTGGCACGGGCGCGGGAGCACGTCGAGGAGATCGAGCAGCGGGGCCGGCAGGAGGCCCGGACCCTGAAGACGGAGCGGCAGCGGTTGCTGCGGCCGGGGTGGGGCTCGGCCGTGGGACCCCGCCTGGGACCGCTCCGGCTGCACCAGCACGTCCTGCTGTTCATGAAGGAGGCTCCCGAAGGGGAGGAGGCTCCCGCCGGGATCGACGAGWCGCTGCCGCTGGCCGACCTCACCGTCAGCTTCTCGGACGCCCGCGAGCACCTCTTCCTCCACGTCACCCGGCAGGACGGCACCCAGCGCACCGCGGTGTACCCGCGGGCCGAGCACCGCGAGACGGCGGTCCGGCACTTCCGCGACCGGATCCACAACCAGGTGCTGGCGGCCAGGGCCTTCCGGGAGTCGGCGCGGGAACGCACCGTCGAGATCGACACCGAGCTCCGGCAGCTGGAGGCCGACACCGCGGCGCGGCGGGAGCAGGCCCGCCTGGAGGCCACGGCCCTCGGCGAGACGCAGCGGGCGGACCCCCGCCTGCTGCGGGCCCTCGCCGACTGGGAGGCGCAGTGCGACGTCTGGCAGAAGCTGACCGGGCACCGGCCCCGCACGTCCTGACGCTGCGGCCGGGGCGCCCGGCGGACCGTCCGGCGGACCGCCCGGCGGACCGGGGGCGGGCAGGGCCGGGAGGCCTGCGCCGACAGGACCTAGCCCTGGCGGCGCTGGGGGCGGGCCGCGCGGGCCACGGCCACGACGGCCTTCTCCAGGGCGTACTCGGGGTCGTCCCCGCCGCCCTTGACCCCCGCGTCGGCCGCGGCCACGGCGCGCAGGGCGTCCGAGACCGCGTCCGCCGACCAGCCCCGCATCTGCTGACGGACCCGGTCGATCTTCCACGGGGGCATGCCCAGGTCCCGCGCGAGGTCGCCCGGACGGGCGCCGCGCGGGGCGGAGGCGAGCTTGCCGATCGCCCGGATCGCCTGGGCCAGCGCGCTGGTGATCAGCACCGGGGCCACTCCCGTGGACAGCGACCAGCGCAGGGCTTCCAGGGCCTCGGCGGCCCGCCCCTCGACCGCACGGTCGGCGACCGTGAAGCTGGAGGCCTCGGCCCGGCCCGTGTAGTAGCGGCCGACCACCGCCTCGTCGATGGTGCCCTCGACATCGGCGCACAGCTGCGCCGCCGCGCTCGCCAGCTCCCGCAGGTCGCTGCCGATCGCGTCGACCAGGGTCTGGCAGGCCTCCGGGGTCGCGGAGCGCCCCAGCGCGCGGAACTCGCCCCGCACGAACGACAGCCGGTCCGCGGCCTTCGTCATCTTCGGGCAGGCGATCTCCCGGGCCCCGGCCTTGCGGGCCGCGTCCAGCAGGCCCTTGCCCTTGACCCCGCCGGCGTGCAGGAGGACCAGGGCGATCTCCTCGTACGGCGCGGCGAGGTAGGCCTTGACCTCCTTCACCGTGTCCGCGCCCAGGTCCTGCGCGTTGCGGACGATCAGGACCTTGCGCTCGGAGAACAGCGAGGGGCTCGTCAGCTCCGCCAGCGTGCCGGGCTGGAGCTGATCGGACGTGAGGTCCCGCACATCGGTGTCGGCGTCGGCCGCGCGGGCCGCCGTCACGACGTCCCGCACGGCGCGGTCGAGCAGCAGGTCCTCCTGCCCCACCGCGAGGGTGAGCGGGGCAAGCGGTTCGTCGGTGGAGTTCTTCCTGGTGGCCATCGCCCCCAGCATCCCACGCCGCACCGACAGTGCCCCGCGCCCGGTGCCCGAGAATGGTCGGGTGAACGAGCGACACGTACTGGTCCTGCCCGACCGCGACGCCGCCGAGGAGGTGGCCCGGGAGGCCGTCGACCGCTTCGGCCTGCCCGAGGAACCCCAACTGGTCCGCGACGCCCTCGCCGGAGAGGACGACGCCGAGGACGCCCAGTGGCTGGTGGTCGTCGAGGACCCGCAGGAACGGCTGGAGGCAGCCTCGCTGGACGAGCTCGCCGCCGAGTACGAGGGCTGGCTGGAAGCCCCGTAGGACGGGCCCTACGCCTTGTGGACGATCTGCACGTCCAGCTCCACTTCCACGCTCGAACCGATCGCCGCGATCCCCTGCGCCAGGATCGACTGCCAGTTCAGGCTGAAGTCCTCGCGGTGCAGTTCGGCCGTGGCACGGCAGGCGGCGCGCGGTTCGCCCTCCAGGCCCGTGCCGTTGCCCAGGTACTGGGTGTCGAGGGTCACGGAGCGGCTGACACCGTGCAGCGTCAGGGCTCCCGCGACCGCCCAGCGGCTGCCGCTGCGGTGGATGAACCGCTCGCTGTAGAACTCGACCGTCGGGTGCCGGGCGGCGTCGAGGAAGTCGGCGGAGCGCAGGTGGTCGTCCCGCATCCGCAGACCCGTGTCGATGCTCGCCGCGTCGATGATGACGTGCATGGAGGAGTCCTCCATGCGCTCGGCTATCCGCACCGCGCCGGCGAAGGTGGTGAACCGGCCGTGGATCCTGGCGAAGCCGATGTGCCGGGCCGTGAAGCCGATCGAGGAGTGCGTCGGGTCGAGTTCCCAGTGGCCGGGCTGCGGCAGCAGCGGCGGCTCCACCGCGTCCAGGATGATCTCCGCGGTGCCGGGCTGCGCCGGGTCCCCCACCAGCGTGGCACCGTGGAACGGCGCGTACCCCTCCGCGGTGACCGAGAGCCGGTACTCCCCCTCCGGCATGGCCGCCGTGAACCCGCCGTAGGGATCCGTCTCCCCGCTGACGACCCGTCTTCCGATCGGGTCGGTCACCTCGAACTTGGCCTGGCGGATGGGCTGGTGGACCGTATCGAGCACCCTGCAGCTCAACAACCGCGCCGTAGGCGGCAGTGAAAGGGTCGCGGATGTGTGCGAGCCGGCGCTCCCCGCCGTCTCCATCCCCCGTCTGCGACCGAACATGGCTGATGCACCCCCGTGCTGTGTGGACTTGGACCGTTCTGGCGAAGACGCATTCGATCATGCTGTCGGGTTGTGGGCAAACAGAGCGGTCGCGCCCGGTATGACCACGCCGGTTCCGGCGCCGCCCGGCCGGAAACGCTCGCATCCCCGAGCCGCTTCCGGCGACGGCCACGGAGCCGTCCCGATCCGTGCGCAGCACAGTCGTCCCACGCGCCCTCAGCTGCGCGAGCGTACCCGGTGCGGGGTGTCCGTAGCGGTTGTCCGCGCCGACGGGGACGATCGCGAGTCGTGGCCGGATCCGGTCCTGCAGACCTGGGTCCTGGTGCGCCGAGCCGTGGTGGGCCACCTTGAGCACGTCCACCGGGCCCAGCTCCGGATGCGCCCTCAAGAGGGCTTGCTGGGCAGGTGGTTCGAGGTCTCCCGGCAGCAGCAGCGTCAGGCCCGACGTGCGCACCAGCAGGACCACGCTCGCGTCGTTGGGGCCGTCCGGGGGCGGGCCGGAAGCCGACGGCCAGAGCACCTGCCATTCCAGCGGCCCGGCCCTGCGCCGCTCCCCCGCCGCCGTCGGGACGACGGGTACCCGGGCGGCCGCCGCGGTGCGCCGGACCACGGCCGCCTGCGCGGCCGGCTCCTGCAGGGCGGTGGTTTGGATCACACCGACGGAGCGGCCCCGCAGCACCCCGGAAAGCCCTCCCACGTGGTCGGCGTGAAAATGCGTCAGCAGGAGCAGTGGGACGCGTTTCACACCCAGGGCCCGCAGACAGGAGTCGACCGGGCCGGGCTCCGGACCGGCGTCCACGACGACGGCCGTCCCGGGACCGGCCGAGAGGACGGCGGCGTCCCCCTGCCCCACCGCGCACTGCACGTAGGTCCAGTCCGGCGGCGGCCAGCCGGTGAGCACCCGGATCGGCAGCGGCGGCCGCACCACCGCGACCAGCAGCAACACCACCAGGCTGGCCCGGACCCCGCGCCRCCGTCCGTAGCGGGCTCCGAGCCCGACGGCCACCGACATGACGACGACCAGGAGCAGCCCCCCGCCGAGCCCGCCGGGCCAGGGCAGCTCCGCCCCCGGCAGCCGGGCTCCGGCCCGCGCCACGGCGGCGATCCACCCCGCCGGTACCCCCGCGCACCAGGCGAGCGCCTTCGCCGCGGGCAGGGACAGCGGGGCCACGGCGAGGGCCGTGAAGCCGAGCACCGTGGCCGGACCCGCCGCCAGCTCCGCCAACAGGTTGCAGGGCACCGCGACGAGGCTCACCCGGGCGGAGAGCACGACCACCACCGGCGCGCACACCGCCTGCGCCGCGGCGGCCGCCCCGAGCGCGTCGGCGAGCCTCGGCCGCATCCCCCGCCGCCGCAGGGCCCCGCCCCACCTCGGCCCGAGGGTGAGCAGCGCCCCGGTGGCCAGTACGGAGAGCAGGAAACCGTAGCTGCGCGCCAGCCACGGGTCGTACAGCACCAGCACCACCACGGCCGCGGCCAGCGCCGGGATCAGGGACCTGCGCCGCCCGGTGGCGAGGGCGAGCAGGGTCACCGCCCCGCAGGCGGCGGCCCGCAGCACGCTCGGCTCGGGCCGGCACACCACCACGAACGCCAGCGTCAGCGCGGCCCCGCCCAGGGCCGTGGCCCGCAGCGACAGCCCCAGCCGGGGCGCCAGCCCGCTCCGCTCGGCCTGCTGCGCGCGGGCCGGGGACCCGATGAGCAGGTAGAGCACCACGGTCAGGTTGGACCCGGAGACGGCCAGCAGGTGCAGCAGATCGGTGGCCTCGAACGCCGCGTGCAGATCGGGCGGCACCCGGGAGGTGTCGCCGACCACCAGCCCCGGCAGCAGGGCCCGCGCGTCGGCGGGGAGCCCTTCGGTGGCCTCCCGCAGCCCGGCCCGCAGGCTCCCCGCGAGGCGCTGCGCCGCACCGGGGCCGCCGCTCACCCCGGGCGGGGTGCCGACGGCCGGCCGCAGCAGCGCCACGGCCCGTTCCCCGTCCCGCACCGGGGCCAGCCGGGCGGCCACCGTCACCCGGGTCGAGGGTTGCAGCGCGGCCCATCCCGGGTGCCCGGCCAGCACCCGCACCGGCGTGACGACCCGGGTCGTCACCCCGTCGGGCCCGGTCACCCGGGTCACCACCGCGTCCAGGACCACCCCGGGCGGCCCGCTCCCGCCCCGGGTGGCGCGGGGGTCCGAGCCGACCGTGAGCTCCACGAGGACCCGGGCGTGCTCCCGGGCCAGCCCGGCCACGGGCCCCGCCCGCGCCTCGGCCCGCTCCAGCCCGGCCACCCCCGCCCCGGCGGCCGCGCACAGCAGCGCGGCGGCCGCGGCCGTACCGACCCGCAACAGCGGC